>DRJW01000455.1 GCA_011052055.1 Nitrospirota bacterium | reverse complement strand
GGGCCGGGCCTTTTTGCCGGAGGCTTTGGCTTTGCGTTGAGGAGCCGCAGAGCGTATTTGCGGTTGTATCCGCAGACCTTGCAAAACTCGTCGAGGATTAGCTTTTTCTCTTTTCTGCCAACTTTTCCATACCGCCCACGAATGGCTTTAAGATACTCTTTTCTTGTCGTTTTTCCCATATTACAAACCTCTTTTTTGGGTTACATGGAATATGAGTCAACGATACATTCTTAATGTCTATACAAAGTTCCTTCGGTTACATTTAATATGAGGCAATTCGACTAACGGCTTGAGATAGCGGATCATATTGACAAAACAAACTGCTGTTAGTAGGATAGCGCGATATTCAGAGGTATATGTAAAATATCGCTTAAGAATTTATAGCCATCAATAGGGAAAGACAATCCGGGTTATGCTACACCTTTTGTATGGCTGAGCCACTTTTTATCGATCGTACAATTCGTTATGACATTGTTGCTCACTGTAATTTGTCATGTTGTGGATGTTCCCGTGTCGCGCCATTTGTATCAGCGAACATTACCCCTCTTTCCCAGTTTAAAAATGATCTAATATTTGTAAGTAAATATGTGAATTTTCGGACCCTTCGCATTATTGGTGGTGAGCCATTATTATCCAAAGACATTTGTTCTTACTTAAAATTTGCAAAAGATATTAAATTTGCGCAAAGCGTTTCGTTGTTCACAAATGGCGCTTTACTCGAACAGCAGCAGGATGAATTTTGGCGTTTGATTGATAAATTATATGTTTCAGTTTACCCTATTTTGAAGGATAAGCTAAACCTACGATCAATCAAAGAAAAAGCGGATAATAATTCAGTAGAGCTGATTGTCGATTATTCAAATGACTTTTTTGAGCATGTAATTGATTATCCAATTCCAACAGGAAAAATGATAAGGAATATTTACGTAGCATGTAAGGATAAAAGATTTTGTAATACTATTCATAATGGAGTCTTATTCAGATGCGCGACCGCTCCTTATATCGACGAATATTTAAACAAAATAGGATACAACGCAAATATCAGGTTTCTTGACGGACTTAGATTAGAAGAAGCTAGAAATATGACCGCAAAAATATATTCATACTTATTCTCAGACACTCCGTTAAATTGTTGCCAATATTGTGTTGGCTCCACGGGTCGTAAATTGAAACACAGGATGTTAAGCAAGCAGGAAATGAGCAACCCAAAGAGAACTAAAACGATGGAAAATTCTCTTAGCAAAAAAGCCTTGTGGTTTGGGATTATTGAAGAGAATTTTAGAGTTATAATAAATAGGAATGTACATGTCAAAAGATTATTAAAACCACTTCTTTATTTGCGAAGAAAAATATTCTTTAAAGGCGGCAGGTCTCCTTTTTGATCACAATCATAATTGAAGTATCATAACTAGATCAGTGGTCTGGTTCAAGATGGTTTCTACAGGCTCCCTAAAGCGTTAATTTTCAGGCGAGGGGCGCGCGCCTAGTGAAGACAGCTCTTTAAGTGTGAGCCGTACCAAGTCGTCAAGTTTTTCTTTAACGCAAACAGATAGCTCCATTGAGCTTGTCGTCATATCTTCAGGCTTCACGCCAATCACCACCACCGATTTTGGCAGGCTATCGTTAACTTCGGCCACCGCCAGGCATTCTATAAAACCTACGTCGTGCGCTGATATTTTTTTTGGTATGGTAAGTTTAAAGTCTTCGAGTGTAAACCGGTATACGGCTCCCGGTTCGCCCGCGCCGTTTACCGCGTCTATCACGACAAGGTTATCCGCTTGCTCGATTAAAGGAAGCAAACCGTGCATACCTGTCGTGCCGCCATCGTACAACTCCACGTTTTCAGGAAAACTGTAATCGGCCATAAGCTTCTCGACCACCCTCACCCCCACCCCCTCGTCGCACTGGAGGATGTTGCCGATACCGATTACGGTTATCCTTGGATTTTCAGTCATCGCGGGTAGTTTATTGGAAACAGGGGCGGAAAATTTATTTAATATCCTTGTACTTGTAGCCACCCACCATCTGCCCTATATGGCCATCCTGCCAGATAATCGTTTTTGTAACCTGCAGGTAGATATGGACGATAATACCGGAAACCATTATCCACTCCATAAGATGGTGGACAAGCCGAACGTTCTGGTGGCTCCCGAATACCCATTCAACCCAATCGGTCGCAAGGTGTATAATCTGCGCCCACCAATAATTCTGTGGCAACCCCTCTACGTAAAGCTGGAAGCCGGTAACCATCTGCATGACCATGAAGAGAATGAGCGCTAAAAACAGCAATCCATCGAACGGATCGAAATGGGAATAGAACTTCGGCTTTTTAAACGTAAAGTAACTCTTCTTTACCTCCATAGCCTCTTTTATATTTTTTGGCGTCGGAAGCATCTGTCTCCAATAACGGTGGCTCATACTGAAAAACGCCAGATAGAACCAAACCATTAAAGAGACATCAAGAACCATCGCGGCGATAAAGTGGTAGTAACGGATGTCGGCCATAACAAACGTGTTATACGCTTCTCCCTGACCGTAAACAGCTGTAGGCTCGCCGATGTAATACCCGGTAATCAAAAGCGTTATCACCGAGAAAAAAGTGGTCCAGTGTATAAGCCGGTTGGTGAAGTTGCGCGTATAGACCAGCGCCTTTTTCTGCGGCGAGATATGAATTTGCGCCATTACCTTTCCTCTCCTTTATATCGCCCGCGTTTCGTAAACCTCGTTGGTCACCGGATCGATCACGTGTACAGAACAGGCAAGGCACGGGTCAAATGAATGTATAGTCCGCAGAATCTCCACCGGCTGTTTAGGATCGTGCACCGGCGTGCCGATAAGCGCCTCCTCGAACGATGACCGCCGCCCCTGGGCGTCTCTTGGCGATCCGTTCCATGTCGTTGGCACAATAAGCTGGTAGTTGTCTATCTTGCCGCCTTTAATCTCTATCCAGTGTCCAAGAGCGCCGCGCGGCGCTTCGGTCATGCCAAAGCCCGACGCTTTGTCCGGCATCTTGTAATCGGTAAATGTCTCCAGATCGCCTCGCTTGATATTGGCAATCAGCTCGTTCATCCAGGCGCCCATCTCGTCGGCTATCACCTTTGTCTCAATAGCTCTCGCCGCAGTCCTGCCGAGGGTGGAAAAGAGAATTTCCGGCCCCACGCCAAGCGCTTTTAAAACGTTGTTCACATTTTCAACAGTAGATTTATGGCCGGAGACATAGTTAACCAGCATACGCGACAGCGGGCCGACCTCGCACGGCATATCGTCGTAACGCGGCGTCTTTAGCCACGAATACTTGCCATCCGGCTTGCCGGTCTCGATGCCTGTGTACCACGGATCGGTTTCGCCAGCGCTCGGATGCAAAGGCCCGTTATTTTTATATTTGTACCACGCGTGCGTAACCTCTTCTTTGATCTTGCTGGCGTCTACAGGATGAACCTTCGTCAAGTCGCGGTCTTTAATCACTCCACGCGGGAACCACAGCGAGTCTGGCTCTTTACCCCCCTTACCCGGAAACATCCCGTAGGAGAGATAGTTTTTCAGCCCGCCTCCTATGGAAGCCCAGTCGAGATAAAACGGAGCGACCGCAAGCACATCTGGAAGGTAAACGTTATCAACAAACCGCTTTCCCTCCTCAAGTATATAGAGAAATTCGCTGATGCTGTCCGCGTTGAGATCGGCCACCGACGTGACGCCCCCCACCACGTAAGTTTGTATATGCGGGTTTTTCGCGCCGAAAATAGCATGCATTCTCGCAAGCCTGCTTTGTAGCGCAAGCGCCTGCAGGTAGTGCGCGACCGCCATAAGGTTCGCTTCGGGTGGCAGTTTATACGCGGGGTGTCCCCAGTAGCCGTTAGTAAACGGCCCAAGCTGTCCTGAGTTTATAAACTTTTTAAGTTTTTCCTGCACAACACGGAAATCACCCGGCCCGCTGTCGGGCGCGTTTGGGTTAATCGAATTCGCAAGCTCCGATGTTTTCTTCGGATCTGCAGAGAGCGCCGATACAACATCCACCCAGTCGAGCGCGTGAAGGTGGTAGAAGTGGACAATATGATCGTGCACATACTGCGCGCCATGTATCAGGTTACGCACAAGCCTTGCATTGTCGGGTATCTGAATACCTATGGCGTCTTCAACGCATTTGACGGACGCCAGCGCGTGAACGGTGGTGCAGACTCCGCAGACCCTCTGGGTTATTATCCATGCGTCTCGCGGGTCGCGGTTTTTGAGAAATACCTCAAAACCGCGCCAGAGCGTCCCGGAACTCCATGCGTCCTTTACTTTCCCGTTTTCGACCTCTATTTCAATTCGCAGGTGCCCTTCAATCCTTGTTATCGGGTCGATTACATGTCTAGCCATCGTTTATTCCTCCTTATCCTTTAAAGTCGGGTCGAACTTCTTACGGTTAAGGAAGGTGTACGCCCCATGTACGGCGGAGCCCGCCGCCGCCGCTCCCACAAGAGTAAAACCAATCTGGTCGGCGCTTGCCTCGACTCCCGGCAATTTTATATTCGGCAATCTTTCGTAGAATGGCGCCATATTGTCCCAGAACTTCGGCTCGGAGCATCCAATGCAACCGTGCCCCGCCTTTACCGGCCACGACGTGCCATCGTTATACTCAACAGTCGGGCAGTTATGGTACGTTTGCGGCCCTTTGCATCCCATTTTGTACAAGCACCATCTATCTTTCGCCCCGGCGTCGCCGAATTTTTCGACAAACTGTCCCGCGTCGAAATGCGCGCGGCGCAGGCAATGGTCGTGAATCCTTTTCCCGTATGCGAAAAGCGGCCTGCCCAGCTTGTCGGTTTTCGGGAGCGATCCGAGCAGAAGAAAGTTTACAACCACCGCGACGGAGTTAACGACGTTGTGCGGACAACCTGGAACCTTGAGCGTAGGTATTCCGGTCGCCTCCTCCACCCCGACAGCGCCTGTGGGATTGGGGTATTGCGCCTGTACGCCGCCGAACGAGGCGCAGTTGCCTACGCACATTATCGCCGCCGCGTCCCGGCATACTTCTTTGGCCAGCTCAAGGCCGGTCTTGCCCGCGATCGTCAAATAGTCGCCCTTTTTCGCGTTTGGCCCAGGAGGGGTTCCCAACGGAATCGCGCCTTCACAAACGGCGATATATTTCCCTTTATTATCCTTCATGGCCTTCTGGAGGGCCCCTTCAGCCGCTTCGCCGGAAGCCGCCATTATTGTTTCGTGGTAATCGATGGAGAGAATATTGAGAATAAGCTCTTCAATGGAAGGATTGGTTGATCGTATGAACGCCTCAGAGTCTCCCGTACATTCCGCAAAGTGCAACCAAATTACCGACGGTCTCCGCGTCGCCTTCTCAATGGCCTCGGCGATTTTCGGTATAAACGACGGCCCAAGGCCGAGCGTCGCCGACATGAGCGCGCAGAAGGAGAGAAAATCGCGCCGTTTTATACCGGCCAGCGCGTCCATGCGGCGTTCCGGGGTTTTAAAGGAAAAATCGCTCCCTGACGTACCCATACATTTCCCTCCTTAATACCGTGCATATAGTGGTTTTTACTTCAACATTCTCTCTCAAGAGCCAGGCGCCGAACTGGACGCCTTTTCCGTCTCTTTCTCGTCCGGCGGCGTCTCGCTCAATCGCATTCCGTAGTAATCGTCGAAATGTCCAATCTCTTTTTGCGGAAAAAGTTTGTATCCGGCGATAATCGACGATATGTCAGATTCCGTGAACATGGTGTTTTTCCAAATCTGCATATAAACATGTATGGTCACCAGCGCGATTATTACAAACATAAAGGTGTGATGAAAAAGACGCACCTGCTGGAGGCCGCCAAGGGAAGTGGTTAAAGAAAAAGAGATCGAGTACCAGATCGTGTTGGGGTCTCCGGCCGGCAGATACATAAGAAATCCGGTGAAAGCCATCAAAAACATGGAGACCGATATAAGGAAAATCCCTATTCCGCCCAGCGGATTTACGAACCTGTAATGCTTATGCTCTCCGTTGCCTGTTGTGAAATAGAACGCAAGTTTTACTGCGTTGACTATATTTTTCGGCGTTGGAAAAAACTGTTTCATATCTTTGTTACAAGAAGCTGTAAAAGAAAGATAGAAACGACTTAAAAGCGATGTAATCATCACTGTTGCGGCTATAAAGTGATAGTAACGAATATCCGCCATTGCAAACGCCTGGTATGCCTCGCCCCTCCCGAAATAAAAACGGGGATAGGCTATATAAAGCCCTGTGATTACAAGTGTTACCACTGAACTAAATAGAGCCCAGTGAATAAAGCAGGCAAGAATGGATCTGGTGCGCACCAGCAGGTAGATTTCGCTATCTTGTTGAACTAATGCGCCTTCACGCATATTCCCGCTCCAACAAGGCAAGCGGAGGGCCATACATTACCGGACAACCCCCCTGCGCTGAAAAACCCATTAACTCCCTGCCACTGCATAGGTTGTTATGGTCTGCATACATTACTTTGCGCCAGCTACATAGCGCCCCTAACACAATGCTGATAATCTATGTCTCCTTTCCAGATTTGTCAAACCGGGCGCGCTTCTAAAATTGCCGCGCTTGCTTATGGTGTGATAAAATTAGAGCAAAGCTGTTCTTTCAAGAGAGTAGTTACTACTACGCTTGCGGCTATTTTGACTCGCCGCCTTGCCTGACGGCTTTTCGCTCGATTTCGCTACGAAAGCGCTTTTTAGAGGTTCCCTTATGTGCCTTGCGGTTCCGATGGAAGTTACCGAGATAAACGATTTCCGGGGCATTGCGCGGATGGGCGGGGTAAGCCGGGATGTGAACCTTATGCTCGTACCCGACGTAAAGGTTGGAGATTACGTAATAATTCACGCCGGTTCGGCGATATCCATTCTTAGCGAGCAAGAAGCGAAAAAAACTCTCGACCTCCTTGGGGAAATAGGCATGGATTCCGAATAAGGGAAATTGTCCATGAAATATATGACAGAGTTTCGCGATGGCGAAATCGCTGAAAAAATTGCGGGGGCCATAAAAAAACAATCCCGAAAAAAAATCCGCGTCATGGAGTTTTGCGGAGGCCACACCATATCGCTCCTTAAATATGGAATACCAGATTTGCTACCCGATACAATCGAGATGGTCTCCGGGCCGGGATGCCCTGTATGCGTAACCTCCAGGGGGGAGATAGACACAGCCATACAACTGACTGAAAACCCGGATGTAATACTCGCATCGTTCGGCGACATGATACGTGTGCCCGGAACGAGCGAGTCGCTGAGGCAGGCAAAGGCGAAAGGCGCCGATATCCGGATCGTCTACTCGCCGGACGACGCGGTAAAAATCGCGGATGAAAACCGGGGGAAAGATGTAATATTCTTCGCGGTCGGCTTTGAGACCACGGCTCCTGTTACAGCATCCTCGATAAAGCTTGCGGAGGCTATGGGGGTGGACAATTATTTCGTGCTAAGCGCGCATAAGACAACACCCGGCATCCTCGGCGCCCTGCTGGCCGAAGAGGTGAGGCTGGATGGTTTTATCTGCCCCGGTCACGTCACAGCCATTACCGGAACCGCCATGTACAAGCCGCTTACAGACGCCTGCAAACCGTGCGTGGTCTCCGGCTTTGAGCCGCTCGATATTATGTCGTCGATACTGTCTGTGGTACAGCAGGTAGAAAAGAACGTGGCGACGACCGAAATAAACTACCGGCGTGTCGTGTCATCGTCCGGCAACCCTACAGCGCAAAAGATAATGGGGGAAGTTTTCTCGCCCGTGGACGCGGTGTGGCGCGGCATTGGAGTCATTCCCAACAGCGGGCTGAAACCGGACGGCGCCTATAAAAGATTTGACGCCTGCGCAAAGTTCGGCCTGAAAATTACAACCGACGAGAAAGAAACCAGGGGGTGTATCTGCGACAAGATTTTGAGGGGGCTGAAAAAACCTGTCGACTGCAAGTTGTTCAATACGGTCTGCGCGCCAGAGGAGCCTGTGGGCGCATGCATGGTGTCCGACGAGGGAACCTGCTCTATCTACTACCGCTTCGGCAAGGAGGGCAGGGAAGTTGCCGCGCGCTGACTACATAACGCTTGCGCGCGGAGGAGGCGGAAGGGCGTCAGAAGAGTTAATAGAAGAGGTTTTCATACCTGCGTTTTCCAATGCGATACTCGACACTATGTCGGACAGCGCGATTATAGACGCTCCTGAAAATGGTAAGCTTGCGTTTTCCACCGATACCTTCGTTATCGACCCGATCTTTTTCCCCGGAGGCGATATAGGCTCGCTCGCGGTGCATGGCACGGTTAACGATATCGCAGTGTCGGGCGGCGTCCCCAAGTATATGTCCGCAGGTTTTGTGCTTGAGGAGGGTTTCCCGATCTCCGATCTCAAAAAAATAGCGGCCTCTATGGGGGAGGCGGCGAAATCTTGCGGAGTGTCGATCGTCACCGGCGATACAAAGGTGGTCGCAAGGGGCGGCGCCGACAAGGTTTTTATAAACACCTCCGCAATAGGTTTCGCGCCGGAAGGGATAAAGTTAAGCCCGAAGCGTGTGGAGGAAGGCGATTTGATAATAGTATCCGGAACGATAGGAGATCACGGGATAGCGATACTGACATTAAGGAAAGGTCTGGAGTTTAAAACCGAAATCGTATCCGACAGCCAGCCGCTAAACAGGTTGGTGGAGGCGATGCTGGAGGCGGAGCCGGATATACGCATGATGCGCGACCCTACTCGCGGCGGCCTTTCAGCGACGCTTAATGAAATAGCAAAGGCGTCCGGCAAGGGGATAGTGATAGACGAAAAGGCTCTCCCGATAAAACAGAGCGTGTCCGCCGTATGCGAAATACTTGGGCTCGACCCGCTCAACGTGGCCAACGAGGGGAAGCTGGTCGCGTTTGCGCCGCAAGAGAGCGCAGGCAAAGTCCTTGAGACAATGAGAGATAATCCGGCGGGCAGGCAAGCGGCGATCATAGGAAGAGTGGGCGGAGCCGGGCCTGGCAGGGTGGAGATGAAAACGGCGTTTGTGGGGAACCGTATTGTAGAGCCGTTGGTGGGCGATCAGCTACCGAGAATCTGTTGATGCACGAACTATCCATCGCTGAATCGTTAATGAGCCTCATTGTCGAAAACGCCCGGAAGAGCGGCGCCCGAAGCGTAATAAAGGTTTCAATAGTTGTGGGAAACCTTTCTGGGATTGTGGGCGACTCGCTCAAATTCTGCTTCGATGAGGCGAAAAGGAGTACGGTCGCCAAAGACGCGGAGCTGGTGGTCGATGAAGTGAGCGCAACCGCTTACTGCGTGAAATGCGAAACACAATTCGCCGTCGACCAGTATGTTTTCAACTGTCCTGATTGTGGAGAAGTGGTTATCCCCTCCGGGGGCCAGGAGCTGTACCTGAAGGATATGGAAGTGGAATGAGTCGCACAATAAAAATAGAAAAAAGTATTTTAGAGAAAAACGATGTGGTGGCTGTAAGGCTACGCAAAATGTTCTCCGGGCGAAAACTCGCGGTTATAAACATAATGAGCTCTCCCGGCGCGGGAAAAACAACCCTGCTTGTAGAAACGCTCAAAAGGCTGGCGCCAAGAATCTACATAGGCGTGATCGAAGGCGATATCGCCACCGACCATGACGCTAAAAAGGTCGAGCAAGCGGGCGCCGCCTGGGTCGTGCAGATAAATACCGGCGGGAGGTGCCACCTTGAGGCGTCTATGGTGGAAAAGGCGTTTAACGGCGCCCCGGACGGCCTCGATCTTCTGATAATTGAAAATGTGGGCAACCTCGTCTGCCCATCCGGTTTCGACCTCGGCGAAGGTCACCGTGTGATGCTGGGCGCGCTGACGGAGGGGCTCGACAAACCGAAAAAATATCCGGGTATGTTCAGGGCGTGCGGTTACCTGGTGATAAACAAAACCGATCTGGCTTCAGTTTTAAACATAGATGTCTCCGACTACGAAAAAGAGGCTCTTGCGGTGAATCCTGATTTAAAAATTTTCAAGACATCCGCCACCAGCGGCGACGGGATGGACGAGTGGCTCGGCTGGCTTGAAAGCCTCGTAATAAAGGGCGAATAACATGCCCCTCGTCCGCTTCAGGATAGAGGCTCGCGGAATAGTTCAGGGAGTAGGTTTCAGGCCGTTCGTCTATAACCTCGCCAATAGGCTTCACCTTG
>DRJW01000454.1 GCA_011052055.1 Nitrospirota bacterium | reverse complement strand
GATTGTCGCGTCGCTTTTTCGGTGTGGCCGCGCCCCCTTATCCAATGACTGCTAATTAGTATACCTAACTAAACACTTTCCCCACTTTCAACTTCACCAGCGCAAGGCCCATCACGAAATATTGCCGAAACTTTTTGAACGAGTTGATACGTTTCACCGCTTTTAAAATCTTGCTGAAGAGGCTCACTTTCAGCGCGCTTTCGGAGAAGCGGAAGATGATCGTCGATATCTGGAACCATGTCAGCTTGTCCATATACAGCGGCACGCGGCCCTGCGCTTCGGGTAATTCGAGAATGCGCGGGTCTTCTTTCGCCGTCCATGTAAAATCGTCCGGTATCTTTCCCTCGTCCACCGCCCTGCTCCAAAGCTGTGTGTTCGGATAGACGTGCAGGATCGCCATAGAGCGCATCGCCTTTCCCTCCAGCGACTCGGCGAACTCCAGCGTCTCTTTCGCCTCCTCCCACGTCTCCGTCGGGTGGCTGAAGACGAAAAACGGATTGGCGATGATCCCCGCCTCGTTCGACCAGTCGATAACGTCCATCGCCTGTTTGAGCGTCGCCTTTTTGTGAATTATATCCTGGCATATCCGCTCGCTGGCCGACTCGATACCAAACCCGACATGGTATAACCCCGCCTCCACCATCTTCTCGAACAACCTTCGCTCCAGCGCGTCTACTCTAACCTCGCAAAACCAGTTCAGGTTTAGCTTCCGCTCGATCATCATCTCGCAGATCGTCTCAAGCCGTTTCGGGTTATAGTTCATCGTGTCGTCGTAGAACCAGACCACCTCGGCGCCGTACCGGTCGATACAAAGCTCGATCTCGGCGATGACCCTCTCCGGCGAATGCCCCCGCACCTTCCTGCCCCAGTTGACCGGCGTCGCGCAAAAGTTGCAATCGAACGGGCATCCCCGGCTTGTCATCAGGTTCACAGCCGGGAGTTTCCCTTTGCCGGGCACTTCGATATTCAGGTTGTATAGAGCCATATCCTCAAGATGGCGCCCCGGCATCGGCAGGGAATCGAGATCGTTTATTTTCATTCTTGGCCCGGTCGATACGATGTTCCCCTCGTCACGGAAACTGATGCCGGTCACTTTTTTAAACTCTTTTGCGCTTCCTCCCGCCTTGGGAAGGCTCCCAGCCTCCACCGCCCGGACAAGCTCGACTATCGTCTCCTCCCCCTCGCCGGAGACCACAATATCTATCTCCGGGATGTGGATAAGCGTATCGTCCGCCGTGGCGAGGCAGTGGGGGCCGCCGATCACGATCAACGTCTCCGGCCTCGCTTTTTTCACTTCTCTTGCAAGCTCGAACGCCTCCAGCCGGTTTTCCGTTGTGATGGTAAGCCCGAAGATGTCCGGCTTCTCCTCCACCACATGGCCAACCACGTCGGCTATTTCCATCTTGAGCATATGAGCGGGCAATGTATGGACATCGATTCCCTCCCGCTCCAGGCAAGCGGCCATAGAGAGCACGCCCAGTGAAGGCATAGACGAATCTTGCCATCTCTCGGCGAAATAGCCCTGTGGCGGTATGCACAAGATCACACTTACAGCCATATCGTTATCCAGAGATTCTCTTCTTTTGATCGGAAATCGTCATCTATCCATATAATTTATCATACGATAGCGCGTAACCGGGCAAACCTGATATAGAATGTGGTTTATGAGAAAAAAACCAGATAAGCCAATACGTCCGGGAAAGATACCGATAGACCTTCGGGCCATAAAAAGAGCGCTGTTTGAAGACGCGCCATCAGGTGATGTCACAACGACAGCCATAGTTCCAGCAGACGCGCGTTGCAAGGCCCGGCTCGTCGCTAAACAGGATTTTGCACTCGCCGGGATCGATCTTTTTAAAGCGGTATTTCTCGCCAAAGACTCCGGGATAAAAGTTACACGATATTTTACAGACGGACAAAGCGTTCCGAAGGGCGCTGTTATCGCTACCATATCCGGCGCCGCCCGCGCCATTCTCACGGCGGAAAGGGTCGCCTTGAACTATCTTCAACACTTGTCGGCGGTGGCGACGTTGACCCGTGAATTCGTAAAAGCGGTGGAGGGGACAGGGGCCATCATCCTCGACACCCGCAAGACCATCCCCGGATACCGCGATCTGGATAAGTACGCCGTCAGATGCGGAGGCGGGCAAAACCACAGGCGCGACCTGTCAGACATGGCCCTTATCAAGGAAAACCATATCGCGGTCGCAGGAAGGATAACAAACGCGGTAAGGCGTATAAGAAAAAAAGTGGGGAGTAAGGCGCTGATAGAAGTGGAAGTGAGGAGTCTGGCGCAGATCGCCGAGGCTCTTGAAGCGGGAGCGGATCGGATAATGCTCGATAACATGAAACCTGCGCAGGTCAAAAACTTGGTAAAGCTTATCGGTGGTGAGGCGCAAACGGAAAGCTCTGGCAATATCAGCCTCAAAAACGCGAGAGCGTACGCGACAACAGGAGTGGATTATATCTCTGTCGGAGAGCTGACTCATTCACCTGCTACGGTGGATGTTTCTTTGCTGATAGATATGCAGATTAAAGATTAAGGCAATTGCGCCGATAAGACGATAATGGAAAAGAGCGCGCCGTTTTTAGGCGGTAGCGTTCACATTCTGTCCTTTGACAGCGTCTCCAACGGAGACCGAATTCGCTTTGGCGACAGCCTGCCCCTGTTTGGAGCCCTCGGACTGGTCTTTCACCTGCGCTGGAATGGCCGGCACCCCTTTGGCCTGGTTTATTTTAGTGGCGTTTTTGTCGGTAACATTTATCATTTGGTTGGTTTCCCGCGCGTAATCCGGCTTGTCGTTGTCCGTCACAACGTTTGGCATTATCGGAAATTGTAACTTACCCTGAATAGAGGCGTCGACTATAACTGCCATCTTCTTATCCTTACCGTTATCTTACTTTAAGTTTATACTTTTAATTATGTTTCGTCAAATTGATTCGGTTTGATGGTTTGGATTTGCGCGCAAACCGGGCTCTGATCTGACACGACACTTCGACGGAGCCGCCGCCAGCTAACAAGAACGAGGTTTAAGTGATGGCGATGATGAGATAACCCTGGCTCAGGGCCGGTCGCCGCCGCTTAACTTCTGGATCTTGCGCCTGGGAAACCTTCTTAATAAAGGGGACCTCTAAAAAGCGCTTTCGTAGCGAAATCGAGCGAAAAGTCGTCAGGCGAGGCGGCGAGACAAAATAGCCGCAAGCGTAGTAGTAACT
>DRJW01000453.1 GCA_011052055.1 Nitrospirota bacterium | reverse complement strand
TCAGGTTTCTATTGAATAAAAATGGCGAAAGAAAAACTGATCGTGGGAATAAGCGGCGCGTCCGGCGTGATATACGGCGTCCGTCTTCTTGAAGCCATAAAAGAGACTGTCCCTGCGGTAGAGACGATTCTTATCGTCACTCCCGGCGCGGCCAAAACCATAGAGATAGAGACAGATTACGAGATCGAGCAGGTCGAGGCCCTGGCGGACAGGGTGGAGGATTACTCGAATCTGGCCTCGTCCGTTTCAAGCGGCTCGTATAAAACCATAGGGATGGTAGTCGCTCCATGTTCGATGAGAACCCTGTCGGATATTGCAAGCTCCAACGCAAATAACCTGCTGGTAAGAGCGGCCGATGTCACGCTTAAAGAGCGGCGTAAACTGGTGATAGTCCCCCGCGAGACTCCCCTTCACAGGGGGCATCTTAAGCTGATGATAACAGCTTCCGATAACGGCGCCGTGATACTGCCGCCGTTTCCCGCTTTTTATCACCGTCCCAAAACCATAAACCAGCTTATCGATTATACCGCCGGGAAAATCCTCGACCAGTTCGCGATAGAAAACAGCCTTTACAAAAGATGGGGCGATAAATGATCGCGCCAGCTTACCAGAATCTCTCCACATGAATCTGGCCCGGATCCTTTTTTTTGTGCTCCTTGTAACCTTCGGTTGACAGAAGCGTGACCATCTCCTCGATCATCGCCGGGGCGCCGCATAAAAATATATGCGTGTTCGAAGGATCGGGCCTATAGCCTCCTTGCGCCTCAATGGCCCCGCTCTCCCACAGTTTCTGGACATGGCCAGTATCAGCCGTCCAGCCGCTTTCTTCCTCGTCTGGCCTGCTTATGATGGGAATGTAGGTGATATTTTCACACTGGACTGCCAGCGTAGACAGCTCGGCCCTGTACCCTAGATCCCACGAATGGCGCGCCCCGTGGAGAATGGCGAATTTCCGGTTGTCATGACACGTTAAAATGGAGCGTATCATGCTCACATATGGGGCGATCCCGGTGCCGGTGGCTATTAGAACGAGGTTTGCGGCCTCTGGGGCCTTGTCGATAGTGAACACTCCCTTGAATTTGGGAGCGAGAAAAACCTTGTCCCCCTCCTCAAGCGCGAACAGGCGTGGCGTCAGCTCTCCCGACCTGACCAGGGTTATATATAGCTCCAGATATTCGTTCTGCCTTGACGACGAGGCGATGGAATAGGCCCTTTTGATAAGTTTATCAGGATCGGCCTGTTTCTCCTCCGGGTCGGAAAGCTCCGTCCGCTTCGCCGATCCGGGCAGAGCCAGAACAGCGTACTGCCCCGCCTTGAACTCCGGCATATCCCAGCCGTCGGTTTTGACCTGCAGGATCATCAATCCGGGGGCCGCTTCAACCCGTTTTAAAACTACAGCGTTAAGCTCGTTACCTGTCATAATTAAACTCCTCCGTTTGAATTTTAGCGCCCCCTTAAAACCCCGCCACGATCCTGGTTGCCTGTAAATTATAAAAACGTTAAAATCGTGCTTGTAACTCAAGTAGACATTATAAAACTTTTTCGAGGGGGAGCCACGCATGGAAAAAAGTCTCGACATTTCCCGCTATGTAAGGGAAGGATGGGAGCTTTTGATGTCCCACTTCGCCAACCTGATAGTCGCCACTCTTATTTTCCTTGGGATCCAGTTTGCCATCGGCTCTTTAGTTCCGGTTTTCGGCGGCATGATAGTTTCCGGGCCTCTTATGGGAGGGCTGTTTTATGTGATTCTCGATCTGCGGCGAGGAGAGGAGTTTCAGATAACCCGCATGTTCGACGGGTTCACAAAAAAACTGGTTCCCCTGGTGCTCGTCGGCGCGCTCACTTCGATATTCATCACCGCCGGGTTTTTCATGCTTATCCTGCCCGGCCTGCTAATTTCCGGATGGTACCTTTTCCCCTACCTTTTTGTAGTGGATAAGGATATGGATTTCTGGCCGGCTATGGAAGCTTCCCGCGAGATAGGATTTAACAACCATGTCCACGTTTTCCTTTTCGTGGCCGCCCTGATTGTTATAAACCTTTTGGGCGCCCTGGCCGTGGGGATCGGGCTTTTGATAAGCGTGCCGCTTTCCATGTGCTCGGTCGTTATAGCCTACGAGAGCCTGACGGGGGTCAAAGCCGAGGCGGTTGAGGGCATGCCTCCTCCCCCTCCAGCTTCTCCTACAATTCCTTCCTAGATGAGCCTAATCGCAAATGTGGGGGACACAGACCAGGAGACAGCCTGTTTATGGAGCTTTGGCCTCCTTATTTTATGAAGCTAAAAGCAGGCTGATAGACGAACGTGGCCACAATATGGATTTTCTTTTTGTTCAGGGGGCCGGGAAACGGGGCGTAAGGAGCGGCCATCTTTATGGCCGACTGGGCTTTCTTATCCAGTTCAGTGTGGCCGGTCGATTTTAGCAGGCTGACGCTCTGGAGCTCTCCATTCTTTTTTATGGTGAAACGGAGCATGACCCTGCCTTTCCATCCCTGAATTATCGCCTCTTCCGGGTAGACCCATTCAAGCTCTATCTGTTTTCTTATAGAGTTGAAATAATCGAAGTAGATAAACGATTTGGTGTTAAACGAGACGACAGCTTCGTCTCCCATATCTATAATGTTATCAGCCTCGGCGCGCGCGTAGGTTTCCATATCGGCGCCTTCCGCATCTTTAAGGCCGGAGGGCCGGGGGGGCTTCAGGGTTTCGTTTGCGGGCTGGTCGGTGGTTTTCGCGCTTAGTCTGTGGCGCTTTTGCGCTCTTTGTTTTTTATCTTTTCTGAAAACCGGCGCATGTTCCGCGCCGCCCGGTTTTTCAACGATCTTCTTTGAAAATATATCTATCTCTTTTGAAAACGGTTTTTCGCCCCTGTTATCCTCCGGCTCGACAAGAGTGTTGATTTTCGTTTTTGGCGGTTCTGGTTTTGCCGCCTCCTCCTCTTCTTTCGATTTTTTCATGGACGGAGCGGGCGGGCTGATTTTTTCGCGGGGTATGGCGGTTTTCTTCGAGCCATGCTTTTTGCCCTTTTCGGGGCTGTGGGCTTTACTGCCGAATTTCGAAAGTATTTTTGCTTTCTCCGGCTTCCCGGCCCGCTTAGGTTCGGGTAGCTGTTCTATCTTGCCTGCGGGAATATCCTCGTTTTCAACCCCCGAATCTATGAGGCTCACCTTGACAGGAGGGGGCGCGCCTGGAGAAATGATGAAAATAAACCCGGATAAAAACAGAAAGATCAGATGGAGGCAAGCGGAAATAAGAAAAAATTTTCTTATCGGTCTTCTCATCGCTATGGCGCTTTATATGAAATAAAAAGGAAAACCCTCCGCCGTTACGCCAGCGTCTTGTTAATTTCCTCGAACAAAGCTTTCAGCCTTTCCCCCGATTTTACGCCTTTCTCCGATTCGACGCCGCTTGCCAAGTCAATTCCGTATATGTAAGGCACGCCTAACGCTTCGGCCACGTTTTCCGGGTTTATCCCGCCAGCGAGAAAAACCGGGCCAGGCGCGGGTTTGGCGATCAGGGCCGCTATCGACCAGTCGTTTGTTACACCCGTTCCACCGTACATTCCCTTTGCGATGGTGTCGAGAACAAACCCGTCGGCTCCGGCTCTGAAATATCCGTCCATAAGCCTGAGGATCATTTCTGGATCGCTGGCTTTTTCGCCTCCGGCCGGAAACATATGGATCGATTTGAAGATAGGCCGTCGCGTAACTGATTTGATAAAAGCCACAGTCTCGAAAGTCTCCCGGCCTGTTAGCTGGATAGCGTATGGATCGAGGGCATTGATCGTCTTCTCCATGGCGGGTGTTGTCTCCGCGTTAAAAGTCAGGAGAAACGCCCTCTCCCGGTGAGCTTCGAAAATGGGCCGAATTTGCTTTTCGCTTAAAGACCTTGACGACCAATCAACATCCATTACCGCTCCGATAAAATTGGCGCCATGACTCAAAGACATGTCGGCGTCTTCAACGGAGGTCTGGCCGCAGATTTTTATTTTCATCGAAAGGCGGTTTTGAGCAAAAGGTCTCTAAAACTGCTGTATCAAGGTTTGAACCTGTTTCGACCGGTAAATATTTATTCCGGCGGCGGAGACAAGGTCGCCTGTCGAGGGCTGGATGGCGCTTACGGTAAGATCCACGTCGCTTCCTTTCTGCAGGTCGGAGATTTTCCCTGTGACGACAGCATCGGCTTTAAGCTCGTCTCCGATTAGTTTAACCTGCTCTTTTGTCAGCTCACCCTTGAATTCGATCTTCAACGTCTCCAGCGCCTGTTTTACCTGACCAGACGGCACAATCCTGAAATGGTTTCCCGCAACCGCCCTTTCTCCAAACTTGATTGTCAGAATTTTTCCAAGCTCCGACACCTTGCCGTTGGTATTTACAAAATTGAGTATGGCCGCTCTGCGGAAGTTACGGGATTTATTAGCCTTCAAATGTTCCAGCAGTTTTTCCATTTGACCGTTGAAATAGGCGGAGTCGGTGACGGGAGGAGGAGCTTTTTTAAGCCCTGCCATCACCATCGCGCTCTGGCAGGCGCCCGTCACAAACAGAGCCGGTAACAGAGCGGAGAAGATAAGAACCCGGACTTTAAACATTTTAGGATTATTTCACATTACGCAGATGGATGCCAATCTTACCGCTCGTTTTTTTCATGGATGACCCTGAGCCCAATCAGTGTGAGGTTTTCCTCCACATGCTCTATGGTCTCCGATGATTTGGCCACAAGGGCCGCCTCGCCGCCCGTGGCGATTACCTTGGAGCCTGCGCCTAAAACAGACTTCATCTTTTTTACTATCCCGTCCACCAGGCAGACGTAGCCGTAAAACGCGCCCGACTGCATGGAATGAACCGTGTTGGCCCCTATGATCGAAGGAGGCTCGGCTATCTCCACTTTTGGAAGCTTGGCCGCCTTATGATAAAGGGCGTTCATGCTAAGCTCGATTCCAGGGATTATGGCGCCTCCCAGGTACTCGGCGTTTTTAGATATGGCGTCTATGGTGATGGCGGTTCCGAAGTCTATAAGGATCATCGGAGGGTCGAAAATCGACAATCCCCCCGCAGTATTTGCGATTCGATCCGCCCCCACTTCTCTGGGGTCGTCGGTTCTTATAGAAACGCCCGATTTAATTCCCGGCCCCACAACCAGAGGATCGCATGAGAATGTGTTCCGGCAAAAATTCAGAAGAGCGGGCAAAAGAGGAGGAACCACGCAGGAGATTATGGCGTTTTTTACAGATCGGGCTTCGATGCCGGCAAGGTTGAAAAGCTGGCTTACCATGACGGCCATCTCGTCTTGCGTTCGTCTGGCTTTGGTGTCGAGCCTCCAGTGGGCCTCAAGCGATTTACCATCGTACACACCCAGCACGATCTGGGTGTTGCCTATGTCGATTACTAAAAGCATGCCGACCGTAATTTAAAAGTTATTTTTAAGTAGAGACAGACTAGCGCTCGAAAACCGTTTCCCCGGAGTTTATTTTTTTTATCACGCCGGGAGATGTTTCAATCATAAGCTCGCCGATATCGCTTAATCCGGCGACGGAGCCTTTTACTGTTTCCCCCTCAATTGTAACAGTAACCCCTCTGCCGACGAAAGGAATGGAAAACTGGTAAAAACGCTCTAATACCGGCCCGGCGCCCCTGGTTGTCAGAGTCGAAATCCATTTTTCCAGCATATTCATGAAAATAGCCAGTAACGCTTCGCGGCAAACGGTTTTGCCGCAGGCCAATAATATGGAGGTGGCCGTATCCCGGATTTCATCGGGGAAAGAGTCCTGCTCTGTATTTACGTTCACGCCTGCCCCGATTACAATGTACGATCCTGTACCGGTTTTTTTGAATTCGGAGAGGATGCCCCCCGCTTTTTTACCGGCAAGAATCAGATCGTTAGGATATTTTAATTTAGGTTCAGCCTCCGTGACGTCCGCCACCGCCTCGGCGAGGGCGATTCCGGCTGTCATTGTGACCAGGTTTAATAGCTTAAAAGTTTCAGGCGCCCTCCACGCAAGGCTGAAAGCCAGATTTACACCAGGAGGGCTGAACCAGCGCCTGCCGAACCTGCCGCGTCCCTCCGTTTGCGTCTCCGCTACGACGGTAAGCTTATCGATATCCAGATCGTCGAGCCGCCCGGCGATCCAGCTGTTGGTCGAGCCGGTCTTATCGAGTAAAACCAGCTTTTCTCCGAACCGCCGCGAGACTAACAGCTTTTCGTAAATTGTCTTGTTAAACACTGGCTCATTTAAGGATATGGTAAGTCTCCACCCATTTCGGGTCTGTCCAGTCCCTCTCCTGGTTTCGGGGGCGGTCTTTAAACGGGGCGTTGACGTTGGCGTGACATTTTCCGCACACGGTTATTCCCTTGAACGGCTTGACAAGCCCGGTCTGTTTTAATTTACGTTTTCTGTTTTTAAGTTTTTTGTTCTGATGCGGACGCATCCATTTCTCCGCCCCTCCGTGACAGTCTTCGCATCCTACGCCCTTCAATTCGTCAGCCGGATTTTCAAAAGAGAACCCCCCCTGATCCCATCCGGTGACGTGGCAACGCATACATGACTTGTCCAGCCGGAAATCTATTTTAGGGTCGAAACTGGCCTCTTTTTTCTTCTCAGGCCGGACGCCCGGTTTTAAAATGTCGTAAACTTTCGCGTGTATGCTATTTTTCCATGAATTATAGATTTCTTTGTGGCATTGCTTGCAAGCTTCGCTTCCCACGTAGTTAAACCTTCCCAAAGCATAGCCAGAAGAAGAAGTAAGAGCAAAGGCGATAGCGCAAACTGTCAAGGTAGTGGCAAATCTACGCATTTCAAAATCTCCCTGCAAATGTCAAATCGAAACGGTATAAACGCAAGCCTGGATCGCATGATATGATAGCATACAAAATAAGAGAGGCGTTTGCGTGTCCGGTACGCGGCGTTTTATTTGAGCAGGCGCAAATTCCTGAGCCTGGAGACTCCTTTAGTTTAAACTTTTATACTCAAGGGAACCTCTAAAAAGCGCTTTCGTAGCGAAATCGAGCGAAAAGTCGTCAGGCGAGACTGCGAGACAAAATAGCCGCAAGCGTAGTAATAAC
>DRJW01000452.1 GCA_011052055.1 Nitrospirota bacterium | reverse complement strand
GTAAAAAGGTAGGGCCGGATATCTTCGTTAATCCCAGGCCCTTCGTCGATCAACTCGATAATGACATATTTTCTCTCTTTTTTTATCGGGGCGGAGCCGAAAGAAGGAAGGAGAAGGGAAGTCTTCATGATTATAGTTGAGCCTTCGCCGCTTGCTTCAACGGCGTTTTTCAAAAGATTTAGAAACACCTGAACAAGCCTATCTCTCTCGCCGATAATATACGGCAGGCTGGGATCGAAAATCCTCTCAATTGTTATTTGCTTCTCGTCGAGCGCCGGACGTAGCAAGCTTGCCACTTCGTCAAGCACTGTATAAATGTTCAGCTCTTGTTTGTCGAAACTTGCCGACTGGTCGAGTTTTATCAGGTTCACTAAAAGCCTGTCTATCCTGTCTGATTCTCTTATTATCAATTCTGTGTAATTTTTTTTCGTTTCATCTGTAAGCTCCGCGCCTAACAGCTGGGCCGATCCGCGAACTCCGCTTAAAGGGTTTTTTATCTCGTGGGCTATCCCCGCCGCCAGAACCGCAATCTCGGAGACTCTTTCATGGAGCTTCATGGAATTTTCAAGGGCCTTCAACCTGGAGATATTGCGAAGAACCACCGCCGCGCCTTTGTACCCGTCATACTCGACCGGATGTACTGAAAGGGCGACGGAGACCGGATCGTTTTTGCCTGTATCCAGCAAAGCGTCGTGATCTATCAGGGTGACTCCGTTGTGGGCCGATCTTTTCACCTCGGAATATACCTGGCCGTCTTTTGGAAAAAGGGTGGCGGCGTCTTTTCCCATTAACTGCTTGGCCGATATTCCGAAAAGCTGTTCTGCTGATGTGTTCACCCATTCGATCCTGCTTTCAGAGTCTAATATCACAACGGCGTCTGTAAACGACCAGAGGATCGCCTCGAACTTATCGGAAGGGACGTTCATATCCACCTGAGCTTTTCTGGAATTTAAACTTACTGAATGCTACCACAATAGTATGAATGACCGGGCGATGAGAAAAAACCTCCAGATAGTACGGCGCTCGTCAGGATTGCGATATGCCTTGCTGAAGGAGCTTATGGCGCATGAGGCAAAGCAAGATAGATCCGGTGAGGTGTTCTATATACGCGACAAATTTCTCCCCTTTTGCGAAGGGGACGTGTGCCCCGTGGGTAGAAGCGCGAAAGCGCAAAAGGGGTGTTCAATTATTCTTAAGGGGACCTCTAAAGTTAAAAAGGAAGGTATAATTTTGCAAAAACCAAAAACTAGAAACGAATAAACCCTAATTTTTTTTACAATAGCACATCATTGCCTGACTCGACAAATCCGCCATCCTTTAAGGTCAATACCCTCGATAAATTCTTTGTCAGGCCAAGGTTGTGCGTGACTATCACGAATGTGTGTCCGTTTTTCTGGTTAAGAGAGAAAATCAGGCTCATGATCTCCTCACCTGTTTTAGTGTCGAGGTTGCCTGTCGGCTCATCAGTCAACACAAGGGACGGCTCGTTGACAAGAGACCGGGCTATTGCGACTCTTTGCGCCTCCCCGCCGGAAAGTTTTCCGGGCCGGTGCGAAAGCCTCTGGCTTAAGCCGACCTGGCCTAGAAGTTTTCTCGCTTTTTCTCCGGCTTCTCTTTTGGACGATCCGGCTATCATCGCTGATAAGGCCACGTTTTCCTCTGCGGAAAACTCTGGAAGAAGGTTGCTGGCCTGGAACACGAACCCGATGCTTTTACAGCGGAACGCTGATAGCTGACTTTCATTCAGGCTGTAAATGTCCTCTCCCTCGTAGAAGATATGGCCGGAAGAAGGCCTGTCCAAAGCGCCCAACAGCTGAAGCAGTG
>DRJW01000451.1 GCA_011052055.1 Nitrospirota bacterium | reverse complement strand
CGGGGGGCTTAATGCTGGCCGCCATTATTCTACTGGGGCTTACGCCCCAGGCTATTATCTGCCGCCCCTACGGGATTGCCGCAGTCGCTGTTACGGCGTAGCCGCGCCACCTCCTTCGCAATGACATCCTAACGTATAGGTATTGCCGGGGTACACCTCTTAGACCCCGGATCGGAGTCCGGCATGGCTACTGCCGCCCTCACCCCAGCCCTCTCCCGTCGAGGGAGAGGGAGGCTATCATAAACAAAAGGGCGTTGCAGGCGTGATCGCGCCCCTACCGCGCCGGGCGATTCAACTGCCCTTTCCCGTTTAATCCACACCCGCCCGGCACAACGCCGCCACGAGGATTCGCTCTGGTTTCGCTTTTTTAATCGCTTTGCAACAGGCGTCCATCGTGGCGCCGGTGGTATACACATCGTCGAACACGATTACTGTCCGGCCTTTTATATCGCTCCGGTTTAAAACTTTAAACGCGCCTTTCACGTTTTTGATTCTCTCATCGGCTTTAAGCCCGAACTGCGGGCGTGTGTTCCTTATGCGCCTTAGTAAACTCCCCTCGGCCACTTCCAACCCTGCGCTATGGGCAAAACGCAGGGCAAGAAGGTATGGCGGGTTGTAGCCTCTCGATAAAAGCTTGCTCCTGTGAAGAGGAACGGGAACTATTACGGCGCCGGAATATCCGGCGAGCCAGGGGACAAGTTTACTCTCTCCAAGCATGGCCAGTAAGTGGGCCAGACCGGAGGCGCCCTGGTATTTGAATTTGTGTATCAGCTGGCGAACGGCTCCTTCATAAATTAAGGCGCCTCTTCGCTGGTCGTATATGGGAGGGTTTAACCGGCATTCACCACAGGCATAGGTCTGGCCTGTTTCGATTTCGTAATCGAACTCCAGCGGTTTTTGACATATGGCGCAATGTTTCTCCGGGGTGAGCCGGACAGAGCCGAAACATCCGGCGCAAAGGCGGGGAGCCTCCGGCGCCGGGTCTTTTAACGCCCCTGCGCAGGCTGAGCATCTGCCGGGAAAAATCGTTTTATAAGCAGACGCAAATCCATGCCGTAAACCGGCCAGCATAAGGGAGCGCATAAAAAACTATTTCATAAAAATACGCGCCTGTTTTAATCAATTCCCATAAATGGTTCTCGTGTTCACCGGCTGGACGGGTCTTGCGTCTTCGCCTATTACCGAGAGAAATTTCTTTACCTGGGCGTCAGAGACAGATATCGGATTTTGCAAAATGCTCCACACAACATTTTCAGTGCACGGAGGCGTGGTAAACGAACCGGTAAAATGCCAGTATGATTCGGTGGACGACAGTAAATCCGTCACATTAATGGAGCCCCCGGAGGATTTTGTCTTGCCCGCTTTTAAAGGCATGCTATCCCAGATTTTCTGAAGAGTGGCGTTTTTCTCCCCTTTTTTCAGGAATACGGCCAGCACCGCAATCTCCCCATTGTCGGCCTTATGCACGAGGTGCATCTCCATATCAAACGCTTTTCCTTTTACCTTGTTCTCGCTCGGGCTATGAAAATGGAACTGAAGAAGCTTGTATTTATGCGAACCGATCATCATATAGCTTCCGGGATTGTAGTTGACCTGAATGGCATGACCGTTATTTAAAACCTTAAGGGGCGTGCTTTTGTAAAAAGTTTCGATCGGATGCATGTCGTTGTTGACTGAGGTTGATATATCTATTGGCGACTGCTGTGTGCCCTTCCTGCAGTCGGAGTATTCAGGCGACAGGTTGCCCCAGTTGTCGGGGCCCGCGTGGCCGCTATAGCCCCAATGCGCTCCTCCCCCGGACGCCCCGGCGAATTGGGGAACAAGAAATGATATGCCAACAATTATCGCCACAGTTACGATTAAACGTTTCATTTTTATTGCCTCATAAAATAATTTACTATTCTAAAAATTATACGGCCTGCGGTCAACAGATCCTGGTTTTACGCTATGGCATGGGCAACGCCTTTGGAGCGCTGGCTTTTTGCTTACCCGGCGCGCCGCCCTGCGCCATCCCGTTGACAAGGTTGGACAGATCAGAGACGACTCCGTCCATGCTATCGGCCTGCGCGTTCAACTCCTCGCTGGCGGCGGCGGTTTCTTCGGCGTTGGAGGCGTTCATCTGCGTTACCTGATCCATCTGGTTTACCGCCTCGCTGACCTGGGTCACTCCCTGCGCCTGTTCATTCGAAGCCGCGGATATCTCGCCGACAAGATCGCCTACTTTCTTGACGCTTTCTGAAATCCCCTCCAGCGCGTCAGACGCTTTTTTAACAATCTCCGCGCCTTCCTCCGACTTTTTGACGGCGTTTTCAATCAGGGAGGCTGTATCTTTTGACGCGTTGGCGGAGCGTTGCGCCAGATTGCGCACCTCTTCGGCGACCACGGCGAACCCTTTGCCATGCTCACCTGCGCGGGCCGCCTCCACCGCCGCGTTCAAGGCCAGCAGATTGGTCTGGAAGGCTATCTCTTCTATAACCTTGATGATCTTCGAGATTTCTCCCGATGAATCCTTGATCGAATCCATGGCGACTACCATGCCCTTCATTGAATGAACGCCGGTTTCTACCATATCTTTGGCTTCGATCATAAGGGTGTTGGCGTTGCTGGAGTTATCAGCATTCTGCTTGACCATAGACGATATCTCCTCAAGGGACGACGATGTCTCCTCAAGGGCCGAGGCCTGCTCTGTGGCGCCTTCAGCCAGCGACTGGCTCGATTCTGAAATCTGGCCGGAAGCGGCCGCCACCTGGGAGCTACCTTCACTCAAGTTCTCGACAATCGTGCTGATCGGTTTTGAAATGGAGCGTGTTACCAGTATTGCAAAAGAAGTCCCAAGCACAAGCGCCAAAATACCCAGGAAAACGCCCATGATCTCGGCTTCCTCTCCTGTGCTGGCCAGCATGGCCTTGGCTTTATGCGCAAGCTCCGACCCGGCCGCCTCTATATCATGGATCAGTCCGGTCATCTCGGAAGTATCCTTCATTATCTCCGCCGCGTCTTTGATAACGCTCTTAAGCTCTTTGGTATACGCCTCTATCTCGCGCTCGACTTCACCCAGCGCTTTTTTCTCGCCTGATTCCTTGAGTTCGCCTTCAAGCTTGCCGAGGAAGGCGCGCGCCATGCCCATATGACTCTGCATCGTCTCCACCAGCTTCGGGCTCTTATCCAGCAGAAACTCCACTTCGGCGAGGGAAACCTTCAACATCTCCACTTCTGCTTCGACAAGGCGCTCCACCACCAAATTCTGGTAAGTTATCTCTCCGGCGTTTCCCTGCGCCTCGGCGCGGGCGAGGAGACCTCTATGATGAGCGCCCATTTCTTCGAGAGCCTCTTTCGCCTTTTCGGAAAGCTCGGCCATCTTGTCCTTCATTTCCTCGACATCATGATATGCAGACACCACCACTTTCAGGTCTTTATCGTATTGTCCGATATCGGTCTCCATTTTGGAGAGGCCCCCGGTCATTTTGGAGTCGATAAATTTGTTTTTTCTCAGTTTTGACGCCTCGGCGCGGAATTTCTCCACCAGCTTTTTGACGTGCTCCACCTGTCTGTCACCATACTCTTTGTTCTCTATCCCATGCAGGAGGAAATTATTCTGATACACCATAGTCTCGCTAACCATCATGTCGAGATCGAGAAAACCGGCCTCAAGCTCACTCATATCCATCAGCCGGGTTATATAGATGAAGCTGATTACACCCAGAAAAATAGCAAGGACGGCCAGGGAGCCGTGGCTTGAATAAAGCTTGAGGTTAAGCCCGTACTTGTTAAAAACCCCGCTGAAGATAAGCACGGAGCCGCCCACTATAAAGACGGCGAAGATACCGATTACCACCCAGAAGACGCTCGAAAACCCCTCCTTTTTTACAGCCGGCTGTCCGACCCTGGCCTCTTTTAGCCAGTTAGTTTCAAGCATCTTCATGGTTTCACGGTCGGCGAGAGATATTTCTACCGGCTTTACCCCACCATGCTCCGTGGCTGATTCGCCATGTTCTATGGCCGCGCCGCCGCCGCCATGCTCGTCTGCCGGTTCGCTGTAAGCCGCAGGTGGCAGGTGAGTCGAGGGTGTTGTGTCCAAGGGCGCCTGCGGGCTGGTACTCGGCCCAAGGCCAGGCAGGCTTGTGTCTGGATTAAGCCCGGGCAGAGAACTTGAAGAAAACGCCACACCTCCAAGCGCAGTCATGAATATAGCGAGCGCAATGAAAAGACAGAACTTCTTCATAATTCCCCCTTTTTAGTAAAAGACTTTCACGAGCCATGAACACGGCTTCATTTGAACCAGCATTCCCAACCACTACTGTCTAGTGAGATTCTTGAGACTCAGCATATCAAGCGGCGACTGTCTGATTTTTACCCATAAAGTGGCGATTCTCCATTTAGACATATTATAAATTATGGAAACCTCTGACAATTCAAGGCTAATGCTCTCATGGATGGGAAAATACTTCAATTGCTAATTAATATAGCCCTCCAAT
>DRJW01000450.1 GCA_011052055.1 Nitrospirota bacterium | reverse complement strand
TGTCCATTGCCCATGTTGTATCACGGTAGCTATTATTTCTACTTCAATCCGCTTATGTAGCTCTTTAGGGTAATAGGACAATATTTGTTTTCCTGCAACACCTTGAGGGCCTGGCTCTTCTATGATGCGGCTGAACGCATGATTGGCGTAGGAGATAACGCCTTTAAGATCGGACACGACGAAGCCCTGGCCCGATTGCTCCGCGAACTTGAAAAAGATTTTGATATCGTCGTCCAGCTTTTTGCGATTTTTTTCCATTGTCACAAGCATCCAGGCCGGTATTATTACGGCGATACTGGCGAAAAAAGCGTTCAAGCCGACGAAATGCCATTTGGCGTCTATGGCGCCAAAATAATTAGAGCCGAACAACACGTTCAAGAGTGGATCTTCAATATGAAACACCCAGAGGTATGAGAGGAGAGAAACGATTAAAATCGTTTGACCTGCAAGGAATAAAACTTTCCTTTCCATTTTACCGCCGACGATCAAACGTCATTTAAAGCCTTTTAAATAAACCACGGGTAACGCTTCTTATCATAATACAAATAGTCTTCGCTTCGAAATGGTTCCTGTCATCTGATGGGAGCCTCTATTGAAATCGATATTTTTGGTACAATGGCGACTGCGCCGATCAGTTGTGGCGCCTGTGAATACTATGGTAAAGAGACGCTGTATAATTGAGCTGACAATTCCGGCGTGGGTATTGGGAACCTATTATCTGTTTTTGGTTGTACGCCGATAATATTATTTAATGGTGAACGGATACTCCGCCTTGACTTTCGCCCCTCTCAGTTCATCGTAAAGCACGATCTTGTAAATATAGTCGCCAGGCGCGGCGGAACTCAGATTAAGTTTGAATGTTATGTACAAATTCAATACCGGTTTAACCGAACTGTAATTGAATTTGATCGCCTTGGGCATGTTCAAAAGCTCCTTCCCTTTGGAGTTTACCAGGATCACGTCCTGGGAGAAGTTGACGGCGTACCCATCTTTCGATTTACTTGTGAAGATGTTCTCGACTTCGGAATAGAAATAAATCACAGCGCCTTTCGGAGTCACATTAGTGGTATACGGGATATACACACCGTAACCGATAATTTTTCGGCAAAGAGTCAGATTGCGGACGCCTAGCTCTCCGGAGTTTTGGATTTCTATGATTTGTTCTTTGATCTTGTCTATTTTCCCATATTGCGAACCCGGAGCCGATCCGCTCATGATGATCGCGACAGCTATCACCACCGAATATATTATTCTCATCTTTCTATCTTTAATAAATCATTTGATGGTAAACGGATACTCCGCCTCGACTTTCGCCCCTCTCAGTTCATCGTAAAGCACGATCTTGAAAATATAATCTCCAGGTTTATTTAAGTGAAAGCTGTTGCGCAAGTAGGTTTCAAACAACGGTTGTTTCGAATTGGACGCGAGGCTGGCGGCTTTAGGCTTGGCAATAACAACTTTTCCTTTTGAGTCTGTGATGATTATATCCTCATAAATGCTGAACGAGTATCTGCCTTTCGACATGCTGGTGAAGACATTGCCCGGTTCGAAATAGATGTAAGCTTTTTTCCCTTTCGGCACCACATTGGTATTGTAGGGAATATATGAGCCGTAGCCAAATATTTTGAGGCAAAGGGTCAAGTTGCGGACGCCGAGCTTGCCGGAGTTTTGGATTTCTATGATTTGTTTTTTGAGCTTGTTTATTTTCTCATTGCGCGCCGCCAGAGCGGGGCCGCCAAAAGAGATGGTGAAAATGATAATTACAGCAAATATAGCTCTCATCTATTTCCCCCGTTGAAAACCGAAACCGTATAACGGCCACGATTTTCCTTAATTACCTGTTATAAATTCGCATTATAACGCACAGGAAAAATTATGCAAACCACTAGCCTTTTCCAACATGAAGTGAGTCTGAAAATCGTGAGAGTTATGCGCCCCGCGTGACCTGTCAAGCATGATGGCTTACGTCACGGGCGGGCCCCGTGACTGGCGCCGAGTAGCCCTCTTGCTTGAGGGGAGAGCTGGGTGAAGGTGGCAGTAGGTCATACCCTAACGGGCACACGCGCCGGACTAC
>DRJW01000449.1 GCA_011052055.1 Nitrospirota bacterium | reverse complement strand
TCATAGAGGCCGGGGGGCCGGAAGTGAGCAAAATAGACCTCTTCTGCCTCAGGACGATGGCCGACATTTTGCGCCAGGCCAAATGGAAAGTAACGGTGTTCGCGTTACGCAACGAGATAGTCCGCGTTGTGCCGGGAAAGGTTGAAAAATATTACGGTATAGCAGTCGATATAGGGACGACAACCATCGCCGGGTACCTGACCGACATGCAAACCGGACGTGCTGTGGCCACCGCTTCGAAGATGAATCCCCAGGTGAAGTTCGGTGAGGATGTGATGAGCCGGATAACCTATGCGATGCAGAACCCGGACGACGGTCTGGAAAAAATGAACAAGGTGATTATCGAGGCGTTAAACGGCGTCGTGAATGAGCTTGTTGAAGAGCATAATATTGAAAGTGACGATATTCTGGAAACGGTTCTGGTGTGCAACACCGCCATGCACCATATCCTCTTGAAACTTAATCCTGAGCATGTCGGTGTGGCGCCGTTCCCCACGGCCATGTCGCCTGCGGTCAATTACAAGGCCAGGGATATGGGAATCAAGATCAGTAATTCCGGCTCTATCCATATTCTGGCGAACGAGGCAGGTTTCGTCGGGGCGGATAACTGCGGCGTTTTGATAATGGAAGAGCCGTACAATTCTGACGAGGTTACCCTGATTATCGACATCGGCACCAACGGCGAGCTTCTGCTCGGCTCGAAAAAACTGGGCGTTGTCTCCTGCTCTGTCGCCACAGGCCCGGCCCTGGAAGGAGCGCAGATCAAGTTCGGCATGAGAGCGGCCCCGGGAGCCATCGAAAAAGTTGAAATCGACGTGGAAACGCTGGAGCCGCGCTACAAGGTGATCGGCAAATCGGACTGGCATACTCATATAGAAGAAGTGGACACCAAGGGGATATGCGGCTCTGGAATAATCGACGTTGTGGCCGAAATGTTCCGGACGGGGATAATCGACAAAAGCGGCCGGTTTTCCAAACACGCGCCCACAGAAAGGTTGCGTAAAGACCCGGATAACTCGATGACGGAGTATGTGCTCGCCTACAAGGATGAAACCTCCATCGGAAAAGATGTCGTCATAACCCAGGGTGATGTTCGCGCTATCCAGCTTGCGGTCGGCTCTATATACGCTGGCGCGGAGATCATGATGCAAAAACTGAAAGTAAAAAAACTTGATAAAGTTGTGCTGGCCGGCGCGTTCGGCTCTCACCTGAGCCAGTTTTCATGCCTGCTTATGGGCATGTTCCATGACTGTGATTTCAGCAAGATTTTGTCTGTCGGAAACGCCGCAGGAGACGGGGCGCGGCTCGTTCTTGTCAATAAAGAAAAAAGGGACGAGGCGGACAAGATGGCGCGCGAGGTGGAGTATATCGAGCTTACGGTCTTCAAAGAGTTCGAGCGTGTGTTTATGGAGGCGATGCAGTTTCCGCATATGACGCATAAATTCCCGACAATACAGCATGTTCTGGACGAAATTCCGAACTGGAAACAAATAGCGAAAGAAAAAAAGGAAGCCGCTAAAACGGCGACTTAGGGCGATAAATTAGCTGAAATAAAATATCCCTTTCTTTTGGTGAAAAGCGAAAAGAAAGGACGGTTATTCCAGATTATTTATAGCAAGATGCGGCGTAGGTGACGCAGGAGGGCCGGAGGGCCTGAGCGCCGGAGCGCCGGAGCGCCGTTTATATTCTATCAGGAGGGAGATCGATGAAAAAAATCGGAGTCTGTGTTGTTGGGTTGGGATTCGTGGGAGGGCAGGCGCACGCGCCTTCCGTTAACAAGATAAAGAATGGAAATCTGGTCGCGGTTTGCGACATGAACGACAAGCTGGCCACCAAGTATTCGACAAAGTACGGCTGTAAGAAATATCTTTCCGTAAAAGAGGCGCTAAAAGACCCGGATATCGACGCCGCCGTCATCGCCGTGCCCAACCCTTTCCATTATCAAGTGGCGATGGAGTTTATCAAAGCCGGAAAGCATATCCTGCTGGAGATGCCGCTGGGCGTTGATCTTAAGCAGACCGACAAAATCATATCAGCCGCTAAAAAAGCGAAAGTTACTTTAATGCCGGGCCTCAATTTCAAGTTCGCGCCGATATATAAAGAAATTAAACGAATGATTAAAAAGGACAAAGTGTTAGGCAAAGGCCCTGTCGCCATTCATTTTCGTGAGTACATTTCCGCGAACCTGCTGGCGGCGCAATGGCCGCCCAACTCCTGGGCCTGGGACAAGAAAAAATCGGGCGGGCCTCTTTTCACTCTTTCGGTATGGTCTATCGATCTTTTCAGATGGCTTCTTAACTCAGAGATAAAACAGCTTCACGCAGTAGCGGAGAACCACAAGCTTCCGAAATATAAAGGCACTCATGGTTACATGGGCTACGCTGTCGCCGAATTTACCAATGGGACTATAGTTTCATTGCAATACTCTGGCGGCGTGAGCGCGGATCAGACGATCTCCAGAACCGAGCTTATCGGGGAGAACACGAATATATTAACCGCCATCGACACTCACACGATTAAACTCAACACAGACGATGTTTACGAGACAGTCTACAAAGTGGACGCTCCGGGAACCAGGATGTGGGGCCATTATCAGGAAGTGGAGCATTTCGTTGATTGCCTGGCAAAAGGCAAGACACCCAGCGTAACGCCTGAAGACGGGCGAATCGCCACCGAAGCCGGGATACAGATCGCGAAGATGTACCGGCAGTTGAAATAAACCTGGCTGAAAATTAGGGATGGTGATGAACGCCGGCGCCGGTATTGGCAATGTTGAAATAGAGGACACGTTCGCCGAGGCCTTTGATATGGTCTACTCGCGAATTCTTGTTACAGCCGAGAATGAACACTGGCTCAACGCCGCCTGTCAGGCCGCCACCGGTTTTGCCACCTCGGTCATAGGATGCGGGGTGGAGGCGGGTGTGGAGGCTTTGGCCGATGACACCCCCGACGGCAGGCCGGGCGCGTACCTGCTCTTTTTCACAATGGGAAAAAAGGGGCTGGAAAAACATCTGATCGGGCGGATAGGGCAGGCGCTTATGACCTGCCCGACCACTGCCGTCTTCAACGCCACAGACTCCGATTCCAGGTTCGACACCGGGTCAAGCCTCCGTTATTTCGGCGACGGCCACCAGGCCTCCAAAGTTATAGGAGACAGACGCTACTGGCGTATTCCGGTGATGGAAGGCGAATTCGTTGTCGAGGAGAGTTTCGGCTGGGCTAAAGGTATCGGCGGTGGCAATTTTCTGATACTGGCGGGGTCGCAGGACGCGGCGCTAAAGGCGAGCCGGAAAGCTGTGGAGGCTATCGCCCCACTGCCGGGCGTGATACTCCCATTTCCGGGAGGCGTGGTTCGCTCAGGGTCTAAAATTGGCTCCAGGTATAAATTCCTGAGCGCCTCTACAAATACAGCCTACTGTCCCACCATCCGCCGCCAGACAGATTCTGCGCTGGGAGAAGGTGTAAATTCTGTTTTGGAGATTGTGATAGACGGCGTGGACGAGGCCGCCATAAAAAACGCGATGAAAGAAGGAATAACATCAGCACGTAAAGTTGATGGGGTTTTGGCCATAAGCGCGGGAAATTATGGCGGAAAGTTAGGGGCGTTTCATTTTTATTTGCATAAAATTATTTAAGGGATATACTTAGTAGAAAGAGAAGAAATATATATTTTCTTTTGGCATGAATATTGTAGGTATTGATTTACGGGCTGTCCTTACGGTGACTCCGCACCCCTTCCCCCCCCAGGAGCACCGTAAGGGCAGTCTGTTTTTTTTGTAAAATACCTGTTTATAATGAAGTTTTCTGATTTAATTTCAATGAGATTCCCCCAGGTCCTGTTTTAGCGCGGTTTCATTTACCCACTTTCAAGTGTAAATTGGTAACCTATTGCACAATTCGTCTAATGCAAAAAAGTTAACCAGGTTTGACCTGTGACTCATTTCAATTTCTACCAGACTTCAGGCCCTGTTCCGGTCTAGAATGGGCGGAGTTTATAACACAATTTCACCCTGACCATGAACATAGACAAGCCAGAGCTTATTCTATACCCGACCGCCGGAAGACTTAAATACGCCATAAGCCTGCTTGTGGAAGGCGGAGGTGACGTGGCCAAGCTTGTTCCCGGAATGATGACCATAGGGCAGTTCGAAAAAAAAATGCAGGCCCAGATAAGAAAAGCGCGAAGAGAGGTCACCCGGTTCGGCAGGTCGCTGATGATGAGCGCGATAATAGAAACGTTTTATCGAAACAATAAAGGGGGCGTCCTCGCCCCGATTCATAC
>DRJW01000448.1 GCA_011052055.1 Nitrospirota bacterium | reverse complement strand
GGACGAATTTGACTCGTCAACGAATTTGACTCGGCAACGAAGCATGGCGCCTTTTACAGCCGATTGTAGCAGAAATGGATTATTAGAGGCTCCCCAACGTAAATAGCCGAAAAAGATAGGGGGATGATATGGCGAAAATCCTGGTTGTAGATGACGAGCTTGGTATCCGAGTTTCACTCTGGCGCGCGCTGGAGTTTAGCGGCCACAAAGTTACGCTGGCAAAAGACGGTGAGGAGGGCGATAGACTTTTCCGGGAAAATCCGACCGATCTTGTAATCACCGATCTGGTAATGCCAAAAAAAGAAGGCCTGGAGTTTATGTCCGGCTTGTTGGTAGATTTCCCTGATCTCAAAATCCTGGTTATATCGGGCGGTGGAGTGAAAGCGAGCAGTAAGGATATTGAGCTTTTGCTGGATACGGCTCAAACCCGTGGGGCGGTCAAAACTTTTGCGAAACCGTTTGAACTCCATGAGATCCTTGCATGCGTCCGCGACCTGCTGGCCGCCGACGCCGATTGACCATAAAACCGAATGTTTTACTACTTAAAAGATAGAAACCATTTGGTATAAGCAATATATAATATAAGTATGAAAATTACCCCCCCCCGAAACGCTCACAAATGTATTGAAATAATGTAATATACGTGCGAAACTACACTAATTGAGTATAGCAAGGACAGTGGTTGCTTAAAAGATAGACTTTTGCTCTCGTCGACGCTGTATATATGATATTAGGGAGTTGCAGGGGAAAAATAACAAGTATCGCAAGGTCAATGATATTTGAAACAGGGGTTTTAAAAAGACGGTTATTAAACAATCTTTCACATTCCAGAGGGAGGACAGGGCATGCCGGTTATAACAGAACTAGAAGGCGCAAAGGCGTTTGAGGCGTTGAAAGCCAATCCAGCATTGTTCAGCGGCGCGAAATCCGCAGGAGCCGCAGGAAAAGGCGGAGCCGCCAAGGGGGCGATGATGAAGGGAATTGAGATAGAAGGGATCAAGATGTCCGCAGTTGGAAAAGGAGCCGTTGCGACAAAAGGCGCTACAGCAGGCAAAGCCATGACCACGACCGGCGCCGTTACCACAGCCGCTAAATCGGTCGCCACGGGCGGTACGATCTGGTCCGGTACAGGATACAGCCTGGGACTCGGCCTGGGGCTTGGCGCATGGGGTCCTGTCATTTTGGCTGGTGTGGCGGCGGCCGGAATTTACGGATATATGAAAAGCCGTCAGTCTGCTGATAGCGAACTTGCCGACGATCTGGCGTAAAGGGGGGATCGGATACATATGGATAAAAAAAATATCATCGAAAGCGAAGGCGGCTTCAAGCCAAGGTTTTTATCTTTCGTAAGTTACCTGGGGATTCTTTGCCTCGTGCCGCTTATCTTAAACAGAGACGACGAGTATGTGGCGTTCCACGCCCGCCAGGGGCTTGTGCTCTGGATATGGGGAGTGTTGGCCATTTTCGGACTTTATGTGCCTGTGCTCGGCCCGATGTTTTTCAGCGTCTCGGCGCTGTTAATTATTCTTTTCTCGATAATAGGCCTGCTTTCCGTCTCTCTTACAAAGGCATGGAAGATTCCCGTTATTGGAGACTGGGCGGAAGCTCTATAGCCGTTTAGTTGAAATAAGTCGTAAATAACCGGTAAGACGTCTGGTCGATAGCCGTTTTACCATTTTTATCTCTCCGCGACGGTGGGCGGTATTTTTCCTGTTTTAGCTGGTTGGAGATGTTTTATGGTCAATGGCAAAGTCGATCAGAACCATTTGAACGCATTGTATCTGGTGGCCGCTGTCGCTACAGTTTTCATGACGATGATAATCGCCATCCAGCCCCTCTTTCTTAAAAGTATTCTGGGCCTCTCCAGAGAAAACGCCGGTTTTATCAACTCGAACATACAAGTCGCCACCGAAATAGCCGATCTTCTTTTCATAGGCTATTTCGGATATTTATCCGACCGGTTCGGAAGAATATCTTTAATCGTATCGGGTTTCGCTCTGGCCGGAGTCACAACGATGATAGCGCCATTTTGCGGCCTTATAGGAGCGTTTATGGGATTGAGCGGGCTTGCCGTTTTTTACCTTGCCAGGATCATAATTTCCCTTGGCACAGCCGCCGTATGGCCGCAGATCGTGACGCTGACCGGAGACTTTTCAAATAAACAGACAAGGCCGGGACTGCTGGCCAGGGCCGGGTTCATGATGGGGCTTGGCGCGACGCTTTCGTATGCGGCGTTGATGAGGATTCCTCAAAACGCAGGTGTAACGGTCTCGATGTTTTTTCTGGCCATCATCGCTTTTGCAGGCGCATGGTTGGCCAAAAACTTGCTTGTGGATATCATTCCACGGATGGAAGCGCAATCGATGCCGTTTGCAGAGCTAAAAACACTTTTATATAAACAAAGAAAACTCAGGCTCACCTTTCTTGCGGCTTTTTCATCCAGGAACGATATGGTGATGATCGGCCTGTTCCTTATGATCTGGTTTATCTACTTTGCGGATCTTTTAGCCCTGGATCACGCCGAAGCGGCGGCGCGCGGCGGCCTTATAATAGGATATATCGGCGTGGTGTCGCTTATCTCTATCCCTGCCTGGGGCTCGGCCATCGAACGCTATGGCAGGGTGCATTCAATCGCCATGGGAATGGGGCTGACAGGTATGGGGCTTGTAAGCTTCGGGTTCATAATCAACCCGTTCAGTCTCTGGATTCTCATACCGTCCACACTTGTTGCGATGGGACAGGCGGGATGCCTGCTGGCCCCGCAGACCCTCACACTCGACCTTGCTCCAGAGAGAATCAGAGGATCGGTGTTAGGAGCGTTTAACACTGTCGGATGTCTTGGGATCGTATTATTTCTCTTCGCGGGCGGGATTCTTTTCGACAAAGCAGGGCCTCCGGCTCCGTTCGTTTTTACCGGCGTAGCAAACCTTCTGATCATGTTTTACGCTTTGTATATCCTGAGCCAGGAGCGGGCCTGCGAGGAGGACGAAGAAGGTGACATCAAGCCGGAGAAGAGCGCAAAACCGTTGAATATAAAGGATAAACTTGCGATATGACACTGGCTGATTCGGGGCGGGGTTAGCGTCTGCAGGATGAAACATTCAAGTTAAATTTTGTATAGGAGCGTGGGAATGCCAAATATTATTATCGGATTAGTGGCGATAGCTCTCGGTCTGTGGGGGTTATCGGTATGGTGGTGGTCGGTTGCGGAGCTTCTGCGTGGACTGGCTCCTGTCGTAATGATTCTTTTTGGGCTTATCGCCATCGGCGCCGGCGTGTCTGTCGTCCGGGAAAATGGAGATGAAGACGCAACGGATGAAGAACTGGGAAAAGGAAACTGATAAACCGTTAAAACTATGCCCAGAGATAAAGAACAACGTTGCGGTAAAGACTTGCGAAAGTTTTTATTCGTGGTTTGCGTGATCGCCGTGTTTATCGTGATAGGAAGCTACTGGTATACAAGCTTCTACGCCAATGGAAAACTTTCGGCTCTTTGGGCAAACAATACTTCCGCCGCGACCGCTGTATCACCATCAGGCGGAGCTTTTACACCTGCCGCCGCCCGCTCCATTACCGTGGCGGTCAGCCCTTTTCGGGGAGTGGCCGCTTTTATGAAATCAAGAGTGGTAAACATAAGCGCCAGACAATCCTCATCTGTTTTAAAGCCAGCAGTAGCCAAGACCCAGGATAATACAGGCGGCGCCCTAAAGTTCACCAACCCGTTCACCGGCGCTGGAGTAGAAAGCATAGGGTCGGGAATCATCGTGACCCGTGACGGATATATCCTCACCAATTATCACGTGGTGGAAAAAGCGACCCAGGTTTATGTAACCGTTTTCCGGCCCCAGGGCGCCATCCGCTCATTGGCGCAAATAGCGCGCATGTCCGAAACTTTAGACCTTGCTCTCCTGAAAATAGAGCCTGGATTCGCTTTAAGCCCGGCTTCTATGGGCGATTCGGAGAAACTTATGGTCGGCGACCCGATCCTCGCCATCGGAAGCCCTTTCGGACTCGACCAGACAGTAAGCCAGGGAATAATCTCAAGCAAACGTAAATCTATAGTTATCGAAGGCGTAAACCACAAAAACCTGCTCCAGACAGACGCCGCCATCAACCAGGGTAACTCCGGCGGCCCGCTGGTGGATATTAACGGCTATGTGGTGGGAGTCAACACCGCCATTTACACACCCACCGGCGCATTCGCAGGCATCGGCTTCTCCGTTCCGGTTAACGAGGCGCGGGAGTTTTTAGAAGAGCTTATTACACTTCCCAAAATGAGGCCCAACTTGAAAGGAGCGCTAAAATGGGACGCCGGGGCAAGATCCGCATTTGCGGCGCCGGTCGCCGCCAAGACGGCTCCCTCGATCCGGGCAAACGCGGTAAGTCCGCATGGCGACAGGGGCCCTTGCGGCAACTGCCACCGGATCATCGGACAATCGGCGCCTGCGCGTCAAGGCTCTCTGGGGTTTTCCATGAATCCTGGTGGAGCCGTCGGGATGAACGCCGCTATGCAAGCTGGCGCGGCTCCTATCAGGCAAGGCTTGAAGCAAAACTGGTTCGGGGCTGAAGTCCAGCGTATAGACCAGGTTATCGCAAGGAGCTTTAACTCCCCTGTAGTAAATGGCGCGTTCGTCAACAGCGTATACACCAGCTCTCCAGCGCAAGCGGCCGGATTGAAACCTGGAGATATAATTTTCAAGATCGACGGACGGCGATTCGACACTCCGCAAGACCTGTTAAAACTGGTCAATTCATATAAGACCGGCGATACGGCGCGGGTATCGATTTTCCGTAACGGCGCCCGGCGCAACCTCTATCTCCATATTGATAAAGCGCCTTCCACTGTTAATCCGGCTCTTCAACCGGTCTTGCCACAAACCGGCGCCGCAAACCAGCCGATGTTCTGGGGTAACAAAGAAGCTCCCGCAAGATTACAGACCGGCGCCACGCCTCCTCTTTTACCGAAAGAGTTTTCCTGGGTGGGGATGGAGCTTGAGCCTTTGCGCCTGAATGAAGCCGCCAACGATCCAGGTTTCACCGGTAAAAGCGGAGCGCTCGTTGTGGAAATATCGCCCGGTTCGCCTGCTGATATGGCGGGATTAATATCAGGTGACCTGATCGTGGCTATCAATCGGACGCCTGTGGGAACGGCAGAGGCGTTGAACCGGGCCATATGGCTCTCTGCGGAGCAAAACGGGGCTTTGCTGGAGGTAGACAGAAGCAACCAGCGTATGTTTGTGACAATCAGGTAAGGGATGATGCGCTCAATCGCCATAGTAAACCAGAAAGGTGGAGTCGGCAAGACGACTACAGCCGCAAACCTTGGGGCATGCCTGGGGAAAATGAAGAAAAAGGTTTTGCTGGTCGATCTCGATCCCCAGGCGAACTTAAGCCTGCATGTGGGAGTGAATGTAATCGACCTTGACTTTTCCATTTACGACTTTTTGCTGGAGAGGAAAACAGCCAGCGAAATACTTGCGCCTTCGGTATTTCCCAATGTCGATTTACTGCCAAGCCACCTGAACCTGTCGGCGGCGGAGTTTGAGCTTAGTTACAAAGTCGGCAGGGAGCAGATACTAAAAACCGGCCTGAAAAAGATAGCCGCCAATTACGATTTTGTTCTTATCGACTGTCCGCCGCATCTTGGGATTCTAACGATAAACGCTTTTACGTTCGCAACTGAAGCGCTGGTTCCTGTCCAGATGGAGTTTTTCGCCCTGGTGGGGATGCAAAAGCTCGAAGAGACTATCGAAATCGTTCAAAAACGGCTTAACAAGAAGCTCAAGCTGTCAATGATTCTGCCTACTTTTTACGACAAAAGAGTCAGCTTATCGGGCGAGGCGATGAAACTTCTCAGGAAAAGTTATCCAAAACATGTCGCAAGGACAAAAATCGGCCGGAATGTAAAACTGGCCGAAAGCCCTGCGTTCGGGAAAGCGGCTGTGGATTTCATGCCCTCTTCCAGGGGCGCAAAAGATTACACGGCGTTGGCCAGAGAAATAGTCAAGTGGAAGGCGCCTTGTTAAGAATGTCCAATGATAAGAAAAGCTGGAAATATGTATGACCAAAGATAAATTGAACCGGCAGGACGGGCATTCGTTTAACCTGAACGCGCTCGAAAAGCTGGGCGCAAAAAAAACGCGAAGTGTCAGGCCTTCCAGGCCCGTTG
>DRJW01000447.1 GCA_011052055.1 Nitrospirota bacterium | reverse complement strand
GCGACGGCCAACCTGATAAATTCGAAAACAAGAACTCCCCAAGGCGTATAAGAGAAAATCTGAACTAAATAACAGGTTTATGCTCTTTGGCTCCTATAAATTGCTCCATCGCTAATATAGTAGGTCGTTTAAAGCAGTTGCGCAAATTAAGATTCTCACCTGGATACATGGTAATTGTAACTTTATATTGCAGATCAAGCGTGAGCGTTCATTTATGGTAGAGTTAAGTATTTACGAAAGAAAAGCTTAAGATTTTTTCAAATTGATGCGACGGTAACAATGAACAGGGAGTTGTTGAAAAAAACATTAAATGCGAATCTAGACTCCCTTAAGTCCCGATCCCGGACACTTGGCGGCTATTTATCTCAGCTGTCCGCTGAGGATTACTGGGACAGGCTTATCCCCGCAAAGGCGTCAGGCTACACGATAAAAATAGAAAGCGGCGGGTCGGTCAAAAGTGTAAACTCCGGATACGATCCGTTTAAAGAGGCGCAAAAACATCTGGATAAAGACCTGAAGGCTCGCGTCTCCAGCGATCTTTCCTTCGTCCACTATTTCGGAGCCGGGCTGGGATACCACTTAAAACTGATGACCGAGAGCCTGGGCGACCGGGCGAAGATCGTCCTGTATGAAAAAGAGCCGGACTGGCTGATCCTCACGTTTTCCATTCATGATTTCCGCAAGGAGATCGACTCTGGCGGACTGACCATCTTCCTGGATGGGATATCCGACCCACCGCCACCGCCGGAAGTTTCAAGATCGCCCAACGATCTCCTCTGGGCTCACCCGGTTTTATGGGTCGTTTACGAAAAATTTTATAACAAACTGATGAAAAGTATAATTCTGTCCGATCCGTCCCCTAAACTTTCAGTGTTAAACATCATCATTTATCCATACTCCGCTTACCTCAATCTTGCCAACGCCGTGTCGCAAAGCCTCAAAGATATCGGATATTCCGTATCCCGGCTCGCCTGCAACAGCGCCGACATCCGCCAATCCATTTTTGCGGACAGGCCGGATATGCTTTTTTCCCTCTCTTTTTCCGCGACGATAGCCAGATTCGCTGACGACATGAAAATTCCTTACGTCTGCTGGGAACTCGACAAGATCATGAACGAGGCTTATGTTCCAGACAAGCTTTCGCCGTATACGCATGTTTTCACAACCTTCTCAGATGACACCGGCAGGTTTGAAAAAGCCGGGGCCAACGCCTGCTACCTTCCGGCGGCGCCCGATATGTTGCTTGATGATAATTACGAGTCGCCGGACGAGGAGTTTAAAAGTTATTCGTGTGATGTATCGTTTATCGGATCGCCGCTCATCGCCACAAATAACGACTATTTAAACCTGATCGATGCCATACAGAGGGCTATGGCCTCTGGCGAAGCAGAGCTTTTAAAGGCCGGACGGTCGCTTATCGGCGCGTTGAGCAGGGCGATTAAACTGCAGGAGAAGTTTTCAGATATAAATGTTTACAAGCTACCGGAGCTACTTGATAAAGAGCTCAAAGCCTGCGCCCCCCTCTCGCTTTTTTCATTCTCCAAACATAGCCTCTGCAACATAATCGCGAAGCAGTGTTGCGGATATCAGAGGCTTTCTTACCTGGAAAAGTTGAGCCCGGTCAATGTCAGCGTTTATGGAAACGAAGACTGGAGCGACGTAAAACAGAGCCATCTTTTATATAAAGGAAAGGCGGAGTTCGACCGGGAGGCGGCAAAAATATTTCGGGCCTCGAAAATAAACCTGGATATAACCAGGATTTACGCCCTGGACGGATTCTCCGACAGAGTATTTAACGTCCTCCGGGCGGGCGGATTTTTGATGATGAACCGGACAAAAAATATCGGCCAGTCGTTTAACGCTGGAAAAGAGTTAGAGGTTTTCGACACACCAGACGAGATGAAACAGATGGCCGAATATTACCTGACCCACGAGACGGAGCGGCTCGACATCGCCGAACGGGGCAAGGCGCGGGTGAGAGAAGAGCACACAGTTACAAACCGCGTAAAGTTTATGCTCTCCAAGGTTGAAGGGCTACGCAAAGCCGCCGCTCAGGTCTGATATACGCTCTACGCCGCTTTTTTATACGAGTCGAAGAACTTTTGCGTGTAATCGCTCCATCCGCCTTCGCTGGCCGCTTTTTTCCCTTCTTCGGCTCCGGCGCCGGAAAGGTTTGCGAAGAAGGCGTCAAGTTTTTCACTGACCAGGCTTCTGGTCTGCTCGATCCCGGCGGAGATATCGTTGGGCAGGGCCCCTAATATCTGAAGCGCGTCTTTGAATCCCTGATCTATGGCGCCTTCCACCATATCCTTATAAGCCTTCACCTGCTCTTCATATGACATGTCGGGGTTATCGGCGGCGAACATCGGAAAAAAGCTGACCGCGAAATTCACTATCCTGTCGGCTGTGGCTGACGGGCTGAACGGGTCGCCATTTTGTAAAGCTTCCAGATTGGTCTGGATGATCTGCTCCGCCTGGGTTTTAAATTGTCCATACTTCTCCCCGGCGCTACCGCTCCCATCGCTGTAAGCCGAAACTTTGCCAGCGCCTGTGGCCGGGGCAGGCTTAAAAGCGCTGGCAAGCCGGGAGCGAGACGACGCCTCCAGCGCCACCTGCTCCAGAATCGATTGCCTCGGCCCGGCCTTCGTATCGCCAAGAGCGCTGTCTACTTTCCCCAGAAGCTCTACCGCCAAAGAGGCGAAATAATTTTTTATCGATACGCGGTCGAACTTCAGCCCCGCCTGACCGGCCTGTTTTTGCTTGTCCGGCCCATATTTCGGTTCGTACCCGTCTATTCTGGATCCTGTTCGAGCCTGTGCGCTTCCTTGTTCTATGCCGCTCATCATAATTCACTCCCTCCCGGCTTTACGTTTCGCTTCCCCTCTATTTCCGTTCCTATCATCAAAAACAGCTTCCGTCCAGCTTTTCACAGGGAGATCGCCACCACAAGTTTCTTTAGCGGACTTAACGAAAATTCTCCATCCAGCCTTATATCGTTCAATGGGATATCCATAATAAAAGCTCTTATGAAACGGTTTTTCTGTCTGCCGCCAGCTAAAGCGGTCAACAGTCCGCTCAAACGCTTTGCGATCATACTGCCCCGGAAAAAATTTGCTCTCGTTGATATTTACTCTTTTATCGGATATCCACCCG
>DRJW01000446.1 GCA_011052055.1 Nitrospirota bacterium | reverse complement strand
TTTCTTACAAAGCTTTCGACGTAGAGCCGGACAAACTAAAAGGGTTTATAGATCGTCTCCGCGCGAAGGGTATCGACGGGCTCAACGTGACTGTACCCCACAAAGTCGCCGTTATGGAATTTATGGACGAGATTTCCGGCGAGGCTTTGAGGATCGGGGCGGTGAACACAATCGTAAACAACGACGGCAAACTGACCGGTCATAACACAGACGGCTACGGCCTTGTCACATCGATAGAGGCGAACGCAGGGGTTCAGATAGCGGATAAAAAGATTTTTGTTTATGGCGCCGGCGGGGCGGCGCGCGCAGTCTGCAGAGCCGTTTACGACCATGACTGCTCACAGCTTACTATAGCGAACCGGACCGAGGCGAAGGCAGTAGAGATAGCAAATGGACTCAACTCATCAAACGCCGACGTTACAGCTATAGGACTTGGCTCGAACAAATTGGTTGATTCAATTAAAACCGCCGATATAATCATAAACACAACTTCCATGGGAATGGAGGGAGCGGCGCCGGAGCCGCCTCCTGGGATCGAAGGCGTTTGTAAAGGACAGCTGGTGGTCGATATAGTCTACCGTCCTCTGGATACGCCATTATTAAAAAAAGCGAAGGCTCTTGGCGCCGGGACGCTGGACGGTTTGTGGATGCTCATTCATCAGGGCGCCAGGTCGTTTGGGTTGTGGACAGGAGAGAAATTTCCGGTTGAGCCTATACGAGAGAAATTATTGTCGGAATTGAGCGGTAATCTAAGGAAATAGCCGATGGCGAAAATTGACGCTTTCTTTAAGCTTATGAACGAGCAGGGCGCGTCGGATTTGCATATGATATCGGGACAACAACCTGTTCTGCGTATTCATGGCGAGCTTGAGCGAATCAAATACAAGACCCTTGACGCCGAAGAGCTAAAGGCGATGCTCTATGAAATCTGCACCGAAGAGAAAGTAAAGATTTTTGAGGAGACGGGCGACATCGACTTCGGTTACGAGATCCCCGGCCTGGCCCGATACAGGGCGAACTTTTTCATGCAGAAATACGGTATAGGAGCTGTTTTCCGCGAAATCCCTTCCGAGATTCTCACCTGCGAGCAGCTGGGACTGCCGCCGATCTTTAACAAGCTGGCCAAACTTGAAAAAGGACTGGTGCTTGTCACCGGCCCCACAGGCTCAGGCAAATCGACAACCCTGGCGGCGATCATCGACCATGCGAACAAGGTTCGAAAGGACCATATCCTCACCGTCGAGGACCCGATAGAATTTGTTCACAAGTCGCAAGGGTGCATCGTCAACCACCGCGAGGTGGGCGCCCACACAAAATCGTTTTCCGCCGCCCTGCGCGGCGCCCTTCGTGAGGACCCGGATATCATACTCGTCGGCGAGATGCGAGACCTTGAAACCATCTCACTTGCGCTCGAAGCGGCGGCCACAGGCCACCTGGTTTTCGGAACGTTGCACACCCAGTCGGCGGCCAAGACCGTTGATCGTGTCATCGACGTTTTTCCCGCCGGTCAGCAGGGGCAGATACGCACAACCTTGTCCGAGTCGCTAAAAGCGGTTATCGCTCAAAACCTTTTTAAACGAATCGACAAAAAAGGACGGTGCGCCGCGCTGGAGATTCTGATCTGCGTACCGGCTGTCGGCAACCTTATCCGCGAATCAAAAACTTTCCAGATACCCTCAACCATCCAGACAGGCAAGAAATACGGAATGTGCTCGCTCGACGACGCCATCCTTGAGATTTTGCAAAAAGGATGGGTCAGCGCCGAAGAGGCGTATAACAAGTCAGTGGAAAAATCGAGGTTCGTCCAATTCCTCAAAGAGCCGCCGGACGTTTTCGGATAATGGCGGGCAAAGGCTCGTGATGATCCCTTCAGGCATCAAGAAGTTTATTGAAGATCACCGGCGCTTTTTGATCTCCACGCACATCAATCCGGACGGCGACGGACTTGGCGCGGCTATGGGCCTGAAATGGGCGCTTACCAGAATGGGCAAGCAAGCGGAAATCATTATCGATTCCGCCCCCCCCTCTGTTTTCGATTTCTTCGCCAACTATCAGTGGGTCAAAAGCCTTGCGGGCGGAGGCGGCGTCAGCGAAAAATTCGAAACAGTAGTGGCGATAGACGCCCCCAATCTTGAACGGCTCGGTAGCGTCACCTCCATCTTTTCAGAAAACGCGCGTATTCTTAATATAGATCACCACATCTCCAACGAGAATTTCGGCGATTTAAATTACGTCGATCACAATTTCGCCTCATCGGCGGAAATGATCTTCGAGATCATAAAGTCGTTTGGCTTAACAGCGGATAAGGATCTGGCCGAATATATCTATACAGGGCTTATCATCGACACCGGCAGGTTTCGTTTTTCCAACACTACCCAGCAAACGCATGTTACAGCCTCCGAGCTTGTCGCCGGAGGAGCGGAGCCGGAGAAGATCAGCGACCTTGTCTTCTACCACAGGACATTGGAGACAACCAGGGCCCTGGGTGTTTTTATAAATTCGATCGAGCTATATATGGACGGCAAGGTGGCCACCGCCGAATTCGATTACGAATATATGCATAGCCCCGGCTGGAAAAAAGTCAATACGGATAGTTTTGTCAACCACGCGCTGGCTATAGAAGGGGTCGAGACGGCCTATTTCCTCCGGGAAATCGACCGGGAAGTCACACGTGTGAGTTTGCGGGCTAAACATGGTTTCGACGTCAACGCGCTGGCCGGAGTTTACGGAGGAGGCGGCCACGCCAAAGCCGCCGGAGCCACTATCGAAGCCCCGCTCGACAAAGCCAAACAGATACTGCTAAAAGAGACCGCCAAAACGCTCGGTTAAAGAGCTATCTGGTTTAAAGAGGGAACAATATATTGAAGCTAAAGCAGGCAATAGAAGAATTAGGCGTCAATGGCGCCGTTAGGGTGGCAGAGAATGCCTCGGCAGAACTTGGCATAGACTGGAATAATGGCGCCAAATATATTTTCAATGTCATTGCCAACGATTTGAGTCGAGTAGTTGGGAATATTGGCGGTAAAAACGATGATAAAATAAGCGTCATCAAAAAGTGGCTTAAAAAATATCAGAAAGGTTACGACGAAAGAGCTTCTCAGCGAATATCAAATCCTCCTGGCACGATATCCGATCCAGCCATAAAAAGAATCATTGGAGCACGTTTACCGCACTTAAAAGAAAAAGATCTTAACGACATTATTTTTGCACATAGACTGGGAATGTCTGCTGAAAATATCTTGGGTCTTATTTTAGAAGAATATTTATCAGAATGTTTACGAGACTCGGGATGGCACTGCGCATGGGGTGAAACAGTCAAGCTAGTCGACTTTGTTAATGAGGATAGCGCTCTTTTGCAGATAAAGAATAGAAGTAACTCTGAAAATAGCGCTAGTAGCTCAGTCCGCGATGGAACAGAAATTCAAAAATGGTACCGCATCAAAGCTGATCGTATCGAATATATGTGGGACAAATTAAATGACATATGCCGGACATCGCATCTTTCAGAGGCCTCATTCATAGAATTTGTGAATGCGCTTTTAGGAAGAAACCCCGATTGTTTAGCAGTTGAAGAGGGTAACCCATGGAAGGAATAATTCGGGTTCCCGGGACATTTTACCCATAATTAATCTCAACTTGCCCTGATGCCCTTTGGGCTGATTGTGCTTTTGCAACGGTGTTTTTAAACTCTTGCTCCCACTCAACGTTGCTTGTGTTTTTATATCTTGAATAATTGAACAAGGGATAGCGTGGTACTGCTTTCAGCCCAAGCAAATCCTGTATGAGCTTCCCCACTGCTAAGCCCAAGCTACGAGGGACAGCATTCCCGACTTGCTTATATTGCTCAATTAACGGCCCTGCTATTTTCCATTTATCTGGGAATTCTTGGATCATTTTGTACTCTTGAATTGACAAAGGTCTATCTTCTACCGGGTGCGCCAAATCTGTCGCTGGCATTGCAGGGTGTGTCACAAGAGTGGGAGAGGGCTTATCCCATGCCAAACGTCTCAGAAATCCTGTTTTGCCTCCACCTGCATAATATGACTTACCTAAAGCCTCTTTTTGTAGTTTTGGAGCTAAATTTCTCCAATTCTCACCTGATTTTAGAAGTTTATAGTATCTAAGCCTTTTTTCTGGAAAGTTTAAATGCGCGTGCTCTTTAATACCTGATGTGGCTTGCTTGAATGTCTTCCATTTTGGTAACCCGAACTCACCATTTGCTGAGTGAGTTGGCACCAAAAACGGAACAGAGATACTATTTCTAGCGCATATTATTATGACTCTTTCTCTTGCCTGGGGTGTCCCAAAATTAGCGGAATTGTACAAATTAAATGAGTATGAATACCCAGAACTTTTAAGCGCTTTTAGAACAAAACTAAGAGCGCCCCCTTTTAGCTCATCTTCTGAAAGGTCAGGGAACTCAGGGCCGCGTTGATCATGTGGGCGGTGATCCATTGGGCATGAGAGTAGCCCTCTAACATTTTCTATTACTATGAACTTAGGATTCAGCTTAATTGCTAAATCAATATATTTCAGAAATACATTTCCCCTGTCATCATTAAACGCCTTTCGTTTTCCCGCAGTACTAAAGGCTTGGCATGGAGGGCCACCTGCAATCAGATCAATTTCGTCAGTTTTTTTGAGGGCAGACGCTTCTAGGATATCTTTTTCTGAGTAATTATTTATATCACCTAATAACGCAATATTCGGTCTGTTTAGTGCGATCGTTTGCCTACAAAACTTATCGACTTCGCATGCAAGTCGAATATCAAATCCAGCTTTCTCAATACCCAAATCAAGCCCCATGGCTCCAGAGAAAAAGCTAAGCGCTATTGGTTTGCTCTTTATATTTTTTTTATTAACTCCATAAGCAGGGTGGTCTTCAGCAACCATATGAGCTGTGTGAAGCCCATATCGTTTAACATAGGGCTCTTCAATTACCCATGAGTTGCCTACTTTTTTAGCCTCAAGCACGCCTGCTCGGCACAATGTCCGGACATGCTGTTCGCTGATACATAGTCTCAAAGCGGCGTCTTTGACGCATAGAAGGGTACTCATCAGGACTTTCCTTTGCGAAATAAGAACCAGGTACCTATCCTAGCCAAGAAAAGACGGATGTCAACCGAAAATGATTCTTTCCAAGGGACTAAAGCTATCGCGAAAAAAGAATCTTTAGAGCTTTTGGTCGCTCGTATTAAAAATAGTGTAATGATGGTAATTGCAGAAGCAGAATGAGCCCCTCTCCTCACCGCTCTTTTTGTTGATGGATTTGCATAATATTGCCGAAAAGGGCTAATATGAGCAAGAGCGGAATAACCATAAGGGATATGTGGAGATGAGAATAGAGTTTACAGTCAAATTACCTTTTGAGATTAAAAAAAATGGCCGTTATTATGTCTCATGTTGTCCTGTTCTTGATGTGGGGTCACAGGCCACTACCAGGAAAAAAGCGAAAGAGAATCTGATTGAGGCTGTTGGTTTGTTTCTGGTTTCCTGCTTTGAGCGTGGGACTTTGGATCAGGTCTTAAAAGATTGTGGTTTTAAACCCCTGCACACAATTAAAAAACTAACAAAACGCGCCCCTGGCCGTGATGAAATAGAGGTGCCTTTCCCGTTTCAGGTCAGCAAAGCGTCCCTGTCCCGTTGCCACGCATAACCCCGATCCACTGGAAAAAGCTCGTTTGCGTATTCAAAAAGGCGGGGTTTAAGTTTGAGCGGCAGGAAGGGAGTCATATGATCTATTCAAAACCGGGAATTCCCAGACCTGTTGTCATACCAAAATATAACGAAATAGATGTAGGTTTAATCAAGAAGAATCTTAAATCCGCCTGTATGACAAGAGATGAGTATTTTTCCCTTTTAGGTGAGTGTTGAAACTTATTCTATCCTTACTTCGCCTGGCCGTCCCGTTACGAGGGTGAAGTTGTCAAACCGCTTGGCTGTTTCGTCTTAACGCTTATTCATGATAAAATTAAAAGTTATAATCCAATACGTGTTTGATAGCATATGTTTTCGATTTATCGGCGCCGTAGCCAAGTGGTAAGGCAGAGGTCTGCAAAACCTCCATTCAGCGGTTCGAATCCGCTCGGCGCCTCCATATATTCTTTTTAGAGCGTCTTGGGGTGGGCAGGCCGGTGCAGATACGCAATCAGGAGCAGACAAGTTTTTACGACCGGATTGTTTCGGCGCTGGGAACCGACCTTGAGGAACAGTCGGTCGCCATCCGGTGGGTAGCGTGGCGGCTTAAACTTCTTTATGAAATAGTCGAAAAATTCTGGTGGGATAACTGTTTCATATTCGCCGCCTCGCTCGCTTACACAACGCTTCTCGCCATCGCCCCTTTGGCGGCGGTTTCGTTGTCGATTTTAACCGCATTCGATATTTCAAAAGCGACGGTTTTGTCTTTTGTGTTCAAGCGGCTCCTTCCCAATGAAAATCTGGCGGCGATCATCGAGAAAAATATCGACACATTCTCCGCAAACGCCGCTTCGGTCTCCATTTTCGGTGTGGTGGCTCTTGTTCTGTTCAGCGTCTGGGTGCTTAGCACAATAGAGTCGGCTTTTAACATGATCTGGAAAGTGGACAAGCCAAGGCCGGTCATAAGCAAGTTTTTAGCCTACTGGAGCACGGTCACTTTCGCCCCGATCCTTATCGCTGTCTCGATAATCGTCACCGCAAAGGTGCAGACCCTGGTGCTTAGCGAGGGCTGGGCGGAATATTCCTACTTGCAAAGCTTCACGCTAAAAGCGATACCCTACATACTTACCTGGATAGCGTTTTTTCTGGTGTATAAACTTATTCCATACACCAACGTCCATTTTATCCCGGCCTTCTACGGCGCGGTGGCGGGAGGTGTCATGTTTGAGATGGCGAAGCTGTTTTTTGATTACTACATTTTAAACTGGGCGTCTTACACTGTTATTTATGGCGCGCTTGCGGTTATCCCGATCTTTTTGTTCTGGCTTTACGTCACCTGGCTTATCGTCCTTCTCGGGTCGGTTATCGCCTACGCAATCCAGTACCCAAAGGAGATACATTCGGTTAAAAACGAAGGATTCGACAGATCGAGATACCTCAACTATTACGCGCTACGTCTCCTTGTCGAGGCGGCGCGGGCTTATCTTGCCGATGAAGGCGCGCTTACGCCAAGAGATACACAGGAAAAGCTGGAAATCACCGCAGAATTTTATGACGATATTCTCGTTAAGCTCAAAAAACTTGAAATAATAGAATTTGTAGAAGGAGCCGACGATACGTTTCTTCTCGGCAGACCCCCGGAAAATATCCTTGTCGCGGATCTGCTGGTAAACTTGAACGGAAAGACGCTTAAAGCCTCGCCAGAGCCTCTAGACAGCGACAGGACAGCTTTGGCCCGGCTTTTCGGAGAGATTGAAAAATCGATAAAATCAGGAATCGATAATCTCAACCTTCTTGAGCTTACAAGACAACTTGCAAAAGAGCATAACGTTTCGCCGGTTGGGCTGGTCAAGGATAAAATAGAAATGGCGTAGCGGTATTTCGAGCGTTTTTGACGCGGAACTTTTACGGTGTTAACATTCAAGCGACACCAGACTGTGACAAATGGAGCCTACTAAAGAATCTGAGCGTGTCAAGACGCTGATAGACATGATTGTCAACCGGTATCAGGAGATAGAGTCGACCGTTCCTCTTTTGAGCAAAGAGTTGTCCGGGGCGGAGAGAAGAGCGTTAAAAATGGTGGCCGGCGCCAAAAGAGTGACTATAGGCTCTATAGGCGGGAGGCTGAATATGCCGGCCAGCACCACCACATGGTTAGTGGGCAACCTTGTAAAGCGTTCGATATTCAAACGGGAGCAGGATCAAAACGACCGGCGGAAAACATGGATTGAGCTAACGGAAAAAGGAAGAGCGCTTGCCGGTCTTATGGATAGAATTCCAGACAGGATCGCCGCCGATCTTCTTTATAAACTTGACCCGGATCAGCGAAAAACGTTCGTTTCGCTTGTGAATGACGCGCTAAACAGAATCGGGGAAGTGGGATCGCTATAAATGATTTAAAAATGGAGCGTGAATTTTGAAATCCGACATGATTAACCCATTCCTTACCGCGACCGCAAACGTTTTGTCCACAATGGCGATGCTTACCCCCGAAACGGGCAAGCCTTATCTTAAAAAAGGCAAGACGGCCATCGGGGATATTTCCGGTATTATCGGAATGACCGGGCACTCCAAAGGTGTCGTGGTTCTCTCTTTTTCCAAAGAAGCGATCTGTAAAATCGTAGGCTCGATGCTAGGTGAGGAATATACAGAGATCACTTCTGACATCTCTGACGCTGTGGGCGAGTTGACCAATATGATAAGCGGAGACGCCCGCAGAAGGCTGGTGGAAGCCGGTTATACGTTCGAGGCGGGTCTGCCGACAATTGTTTCGGGAAAGGGCCACGAGATAGAAAGCGTTACATCGGGGCCTGTCATAGTAATGCCGTTTACGGTTGATGGGCACAAATTTGTCGTCGAAGCCTCTTTCGACGATTAGGCTATACACCTTCCGCCCAGGCCGGCTGGCCGGTCACTATTTCTGGATACTTAAGGGCGCCTCTCATTCTTTTTTCCATTGACGCGCAGGGGCAAAAGCAATAGCCTACCGTTTTAGTCAGTTAACTAACTAAAAAGCATGATTACCAAAACTGTTGATAAACGGGACTGCTTGATACGGTCTGCCACAACCCTCATACATAAACAAGGTTTTGGCAGGACTACGCTCGCCGATATCTCAAAAGAATCGGGTGTTCCTCTTGGCAATGTCTATTACTACTTCAAGACCAAGGACGAAATCGCCGAAGCGGTAATAAACCACCGTATCGACCAATTCATGCGCCAGTTTGTTTTGTGGGAGAAAATCCCGGATCCGAGGGAGCGTTTAATTGCGTTTGCTCAATTTATTATCGATCATAAAAAAGTGATGGCGAGCCACGGATGCCCTGTGGGGAGCCTATGCCAGGAGCTTGATAAAAAAAATGAGGGGTTGTCAAAAAAATCTGGCCTCATTTTGAAAAATCAGGTCGCCTGGATCCGCAAGCAAGTAGAATTGCTTGGCCGTATCAGCGGCTCTTTCAATCTAGCCACTCATTTTCTCTCCTCTCTACAGGGAATGGCGCTTCTGGCCAACGCCCTGAGCGACCCTGAAATAATCGAGCGCGAGGGGGAGACATTAAAACAGTGGGTTTACCAATTATAACGATAAGAAAAAAAGATGAGTGACAAAATCAGCCTTCAGGCGCAGTTGGATGAGGTCAAAGAAGCGTTTTTAAAGAACGCTCCAGATGATGCGAAGGACACCATGATGAATGCGCATAGAAATTTGGCAGATTCCGGGCTTATCGGCCGCGCGATAAAAAAAGGCGCCATCGCGCCAGACTTCGCTTTGCCAAACGCAAAAGGAGCCACCATTAATCTTAAAAGTGAATTGGCCAACGGCCCTGTGATACTGAAATTTTACAGGGGAGGCTGGTGACCGTTTTGCAACCTTGAGTTCAAGGCTTTGCAGAAATATTTACCGGAGTTTGCGGCTCTTGGCGCGTCTCTTATCGGGGTTTCGCCGCAGACGCCCGACGGCTCGGCAGAAACTATCGACGAATGGGGTTTGACTTTCGAGATGTTAAGCGACAAAGAAAACAAAATCGCGCGCGCGTATGGCCTGGTATTCGAACTGGACAAAAACATGAGGCCCCTGTACGAGAGCTGGGGGATTGACATACCAAAATCGAACGGCGACCCGTCGTATCAGCTCCCCATACCTGCGACATACTTGATAGACAAGTCAGGCCTGATTAAATTTGCGTTCCTGGATACAGATCATACGATACGGATGGAGCCTTCGGATATAATTGAACAGTTAGCGAATATGTGATGCGAATTTACGAAAATCTGGTTTATGATAAAAAAATAAAATGAAAAATCTTGTGATAATTCCGGTTTATAACGAGGCGAAGACTTTAAAGAGCGTTCTCGACCGTATAGGAGAGCATCATTGCGGCGCCATCGTCGCCATTGACGACGGATCTACAGACGGCTCCGCTCAAATACTCGATGAGCAGACCGGGATCAAAGTAATTAGCCATGAGAGAAATCTTGGGTACGGCCAGTCTTTAATCGACGGGTTCCAATACGCCGTGACCCGCAGATACGATCTGGCCGTCACCATAGACTGCGACGAGCAACACGAGCCGCATCTTATCCCCATGATGTTTCGAGGCGTATGTGGGCTTGATGTTCTCTCCGGAAGCCGGTACATGGACGAATCGGAAAAAGCCGACCGGGCGCCGGAGGACAGGCGAAGAATTAATATGATGATGACTAACATTATCAATCAGGCCACCGGGTTCGATCTGACAGATTCGTTTTGCGGTTTTAAATGCTACCGGGTATCGGCCCTTGCCCGGCTTTCCCTGGACGAGGCGGGTTACGCTCAACCGATTCAATTATGGATACAGGCCAGGCATTTCGGGCTGAAAGTTAAAGAAATCGCTGTGCCGCGCATCTATAAAAATCTAGATAGAAAGTTCGGCGGCGGCATGGACAACCCACAGTTACGCCTTAAATATTACAAGCGCGTAATGGACAAGGAGATGGAAAAATGGTCGATGTCGTTATCGTCGGAGCTCACCCTGACGATATAGAGCTGGGGTTCGGAGGCGCCGTCGCTAAACTTATCGATGCAGGTTATGAGGTAGCGTTTGTCGACCTTACCAACGGCGAGCCGACACCCTTCGGCGATCCTGCCACAAGGGCCCGTGAGGCGTCGGAAGCGGCAGACCTGCTCGGCGTCAAGACGCGCATCACCCTCGACCTGCCCAACAGGGAGCTTACCGACACCATTACAGCCCGCCACAAAGTCGCTGAAATCTACCGCAAGCTCAAGCCTGAAATGCTTTTTATTCAGGGCGGAGCCGACGCCCATCCAGATCATCTGGCAGGCTCCGCCATCGCTTTAAAAGCCCGGTTCGACGCGAAACTCACAAAATCGAATATACCGGGAGAGCCCTGGTTTCCCAAAAAACTTTTTCAATACCTGGCGTCCCATTTAAAGCTTCATGTTAAGCCATCGTTCATACTCGATGTCTCAGACACTTTCGAGCGAAAGCTTGAGGCTGTCCGCGCATACAAATCGCAGTTCAAAGCAGGAGGAAAAGAAGAAGAGATGATCGGCATGATACGCAGGGCGGGCGCCTATTACGGCCATCTGATTGGGACAGATTACGGAGAGCCGGTCTTTTGCGATGAAGAAATCGGACTTAAAGATATTCGCGATATTCTGATTTGAACAAACAAGAAATTAGTCAAGTAGCATTTCCCTCGACATGCCCTGTACTGTCATGCCGGCCTTGATCCGGCATCTCATAGGCTCCGGTATTGTTCGCCGCCTCGCCTGACGACTTTTCGCTCGATTTCGCTACGAAAGCAATTTTTAGAGGTTCCCTTATCAATGAAATGTTGCCTCACAGCTTCGCTGTTCCCAACACGGTGTCCGGGATTCAAAAGGGGTGGTGTTCAATTGGGCTGGCGCCATCACGGGAGGGCCCGTGACTGGCACACAATGCCATCTACTGTCACCCCGGACTCGATCCGGGGCCTGAGATTCCGGCTCTGGGGCCGGAATGACATTGGGAGATCACCGCGTCATTTTTGTGGCGTGGCCACTCTCCTCCTTGCAAAGGAGGGGGATGGGCGGCAACGGCAAATACAAGATACTTCA
>DRJW01000445.1 GCA_011052055.1 Nitrospirota bacterium | reverse complement strand
TCTCTTTTAGACAGATCGAAAATATTCCTGAAGCGCTCAGGCTCGATACCTGCGCCGGTGTCGGTTACGATTAACACAGCCCCCGATCCTGATATCCGCGTGGACAGCTCTACTTTCCCTCCCGATGGAGTGAACCATATTGCGTTTGTTATGATTTTACTTAAAGCCATAAGCGCTAAATCGCTGTCTGCGTTTATCAAAGCGCTCTCCCCTCCAGCTATGGCAAGCTCCACATTTTTTTCGCCGGCCATTCCCTCGAATTTTTCGTATGCGTCTTTCAAAAGCTTATCAGTTTCCAGTATCGACAAATCAAGCTTAAGCCTTCCCCTCTGAATTCTGGATATTGTCGTGATATTTTCTATTAACTCTTGCTGGTTTGTGGCTGATCGCTTGAGGGTTTCGATAATATTTCTCTGGCGGCGGGTCAGGTTGGCGGAGTCGGCGCCCAAAAGGAGCGTCAGCAGGCCGACGGTGGAGCTTATGGCCGAATTTATATCATGGGAGACAATGGCCATCAGCGAGTCATCCGCCTCGACCCTTTTTGCTAACAGCCTGAACCGGTTCTCCGGGTCTTCATCAGAGATGGCGTCAGGTTCGCCGGATTCGTCCATCTTACGCTCTCTAAATTAGAAGAGGCGCCCTCCCCCATAAAACAGTTACTGGATAAAGCTTAACTTTTCTAAATCTTCAGCTGGGACATAGACTTCTTTACCGCTTCAGCCGATTTTTTAAGCGCCTCGCTCTCTTCGTCGGTGAGCGGAAGCTCGATAATATCCGCTATGCCGCTCCAGTTCAGTTTAACGGGAACGCCCATAAAAAGACCGTCGATCCCGTATTCGCCTTCCAGATAAGCGGCGGCGGGGATGATACGGTTTTTTTCCAGCACGATAGACTCAACCATATTCACGATGGAGGCGGCGGGAGCGTAAAACGCGGAGCCGGTTTTCAGAAGCGTGACTATCTCGCCTCCACCTTTACGTGTCCTGTCTACCAGCTCATCTATTTTTTCTTTAGGGAGCAGTTCGGTAATCGGGATACCGGCCACTGACGAAAACCTCGGCATCGGCACCATATCTTCTCCATGCAGGCCAAGAACGGTGGCGTGCACATCCTCATTGGAGACTCCAAGCTCGTTGGCGATAAAAAACCGGAACCTGGTGGAGTCGAGCACCCCGGCCATTCCCAGGATTCTGTGTTTGTCCAGACCGCTCGCCTCTTTGGCGATCCATGTCATTGTATCGAGCGGGTTGGTGACAACAATCATAAAACAGTTCGGCGAATACTTCGCCACCTCCGCGCAACATGATTTGACTATAGAGGCGTTTTTATCACGCAGATCCTCGCGTGTCATCCCCGGTTTCCTGGCCAGACCCGCCGTCATTATCACAATATCCGAATCGGCGGTATCCTCATATTTGTTGGAGCCTGTAACCTGAGAGTCGAAGTCTTCGAGCGGGGCCGACTCCATAAGATCGAGCGCCTTTCCCTGAGGCAGACCTTCTACTACATCCACTAGATGGATGTGGGCAAGTTTCTTGTAAGCCAACAACTGTGCCGTAGTGGCGCCAACGTGACCGGCGCCGATAATAGTAATTTTCTTCTTAGCCATTTATTTAACACCTCATCTGGTTTCGGGCGCGATCAGCAAAGCGTAATGCCCGCAATCTGCAAAACCCGACGCCTTAATCCTGTTTATATATTACCAGTTCCTG
>DRJW01000444.1 GCA_011052055.1 Nitrospirota bacterium | reverse complement strand
GGCTCCTCCGCCGCCCGTCGAAAGTGATCGTGGCGCGAATATAGACACCACCGCCTGACCCTGTTTTCAAAAGTCATGGCGCCATATCCGGCTTTTGTCTTTACAGGCGCCTTACCCCTGGAATCACGCTCGATATTTTGAACCTGAATTTATATGTATGCCATTTTCCTTCTGCCTTTACCGGCATATCGACGCCGAATATTTTTCCCTTGTTGTCGTAAGCCCTTTCATTGAAAAGGTTGAAGAGAGGGTATGCGTACCATGTCCATTCCTCAAGCTTTTCCACATTTTGGGAGGGCGCCAGAAAGTCATCCACCGTTTTACCAGGCGGAATCTGGCTCGGAGGAGGGTCGTCCTTCCGGTCTGAAAATATAGAGTCTATATTCGCCACAGGATGTTTTTTGCCATCGGTATGTATATAAACAGCTTTTCTCCAGTTGATGGTTATCATCTGGCTGGTAAGGTTGGAAAACCTGAAATGAATTTTTTTCTCATCTATCCAGAACCTTACCTTTATCTTCCCGTCGTCATAAAGCTTCTCGGTGGAGGGCGCAGGCTCAGTCATCGCGTAAATGTTCCAGTATCGATATTGCGACACGCCGGAGCAGGCGGAGCCTGCGACAATCGCCGCGATAACCATCAAGCAAGTCGACAATAGATTCAGTTTCATTGTTTATTCGCCGGATTCCTGATTTCCTCTATCAATTCGGTGGTGATATCCACTACGTCCCCGACATCCTTGCCGTAGGCGTCGGCGCCTATCTCGTCGGCGAAAGTCGAGGTTACCACCGCCCCGCCTATCATAACCTTATAGGGGAGCCGGTTTTTGGCCACTTCGTCGGAGATGATTTTCATCTGCATCATGGTTGTCGTCATAAGGGCCGAAAGGCCGATTATATCAGCGTTATTTTGTTTCGCGGCGGTGAATATCTCCTCTGCGGGCACATTTTTACCAAGATCGATTACGTTAAATCCGTAGTTGGCCAGCATAATAACGCAGATGCCTTTACCGATGTCATGTATATCCCCTTTTACAGTGGCGAACACAATTGTCCCTCTGTTTTTGATCCCTCCGGAGGATTTCAGGATAGGGTCGAGAACCGCCACGCCGCGCTTCATGGTGTCCGCCGCCGCCACAAGATGCGGGATAAACTTTTTCCTCTGCGCGAACAGATTGCCCAGGCGCCGGATCGAGGGGGTCATTGTGTCTGTAAACAGGCTCATTGCGTCCTGGCCTTCGGCCAGCGCCTGGTTTGTCAACGAAACGATAGAGCCTTTGTCCCCTTCGATAATCGCGTCGCCGATTTTATCCGTTATAGTTTTTGGCCCGGTATCTTTTTTCGGAGAGTCAGCTTCCTCTTTTTCCTCCATCATGTCGATATAAACCCTGCATTGCGGATCGCGTCCGCAAAAAAGAGACGAAGCCGCCACAGTCCGGTTTATGCTTTCGTCATAAGGGTTGACGATGGCCGCGTCGAGACCTGCCCCCATAGCCATGGAGAGAAAGGCGCTGTTGATCGCTTTTCTGTCTGGCAGGCCGAAAGAGACGTTGGATACCCCGGCTATTGTCGGGCAACCAAACTGGCGCTTGACTTCCCTGATAGTCTCCACCGTCTGGCGGGCGCCATCTTGCATGGCGGACACGACAAGGGCCAGGCAGTCGAAAATCACCCTGTCTTTGGGTATACCGTGATCCTCCAGATAGATTAATATTTTTTCGGCTATCTTCAGCCTGTCGCAGGCAAGCTCTGGTATGTCGTCGCCGGTCAGAAGGGCGATCACTGAAGCCCCGTATTTTTTGATC
>DRJW01000443.1 GCA_011052055.1 Nitrospirota bacterium | reverse complement strand
TCTATCCTTCCCACAGGGTCATCGGGGTCGTTCGGCGCGAATATACCTGCCGTAAGCCGGTCGCGGGCCGCAGAAGGTTTGAGTATCAGATCAGCCACTTTATGGCTCAGACGGTCACCCGGTTTTTTATCTCTTCTTCCGAGCGGGAAAATGAGAAAACGCATTATCCACGCGGCGGGCCGCAGAGGAAGGTTGTCGATAATCTCACTTAGCCGCTCCTGTATGACATATAAACCCTCCTCACACGCCCAGTTCATCAGAGGTATGTCTTCTTTGGGCCTTCCATCGTCTTCGAAGCGTTTGACAACGGCTGAAATGATATACATCTGGCTCAACGAATCGGCGAATCTTGCCGACAGACGCTCTTTTTTCTTTAGAGCGCTACCCAAAGTCAGCATCGCCGTGTCAGCCAGCAGGGCGAACGCCGCGCTCATTCTGGTAAGTTTTTGAAGATACCGGCCTGCCTGCCCTCCCAGCCCCCCTGGAACGATGGCGATCCGTGACGCCGTTAGCCCCAGCGACAGCGACCGCACAGCGTTACTGATGACAAAACCGATATGGCCGAAGAGGGCTTTGTCGAACTTGTCGAGGCCGCTATCTGGATCTTTGTCGTTTATAGACTCCAATTCATCGAGAACGCGCGGATGGCACCGGATGGCGCCCTGGCCAAAAACTATGAGGCTCCGTGTAAGGATGTTGGCGCCCTCTACCGTTATGCTGATAGGAAGCGCCATGTAATCGAGCCCTATGGGGTTGCGCGGCCCCAGAATGATACCGGAGCCTGCGTGAACGTCCATCGCCTCGTTTATGACGAAACGGAGTTTCTCGGTAAGGTTATATTTCATCATGGCGGAGATCACAGAGGGGCGCTCTCCCTGATCGACCGCTCCAACAGTCATCGTCCGCGCCGCCTCCATCAGGTAAGCGTTCCCGGCTATATTGGAAAGCTTCTCCTCCACTCCCTCAAACTTTCCTATCGACATCTTGAACTGTTTTCTCACCGTGGCGTACGCGCCCGTGACACGGCTTGCGTATTTGGCCCCGGCCACGCTGACAGCCGGAAGTGATACGGCTCTGCCGATGGCAAGCCTCTCCATCAGCATTTTCCAGCCGCGCCCGGCCATTTTCTGGCCTCCCACCAACCAGTCCATAGGGATAAACACATTTTCGCCGGTAACGCATCCGTTCATAAACGCCACACCCAGCGGGTCGTGCCTTCTGCTTATATCGACACCCGGTGTGTCGGAGGGAAGCAGGGCCACTGTAATGCCGATATCCTCCTTGTCGCCCAGCAGACCGTCCGGGTCGTATAGTCTGAACGCAAGGCCGATGACGGTGGAAACCGGCGACAACGTGATATATCTTTTGTCAAAATTGGCCCTTATCCCTAAAGTCTCCTCGCCTTGATATTGCTCGCGGACCACGACGCCTCTGTCTGGCATAGACGCCGCGTCGCTTCCCGCCTCAGGGCTGGTCAGCGCAAAACAGGGAATATCCTCTCCAGAGGCAAGGGAAGGGAGGTAGCGGTTTTTCTGCTCATCGGTTCCGTAGTGCATCAATAGCTCCGCCGGGCCCAGCGAGTTGGGCACCATCACGGTGACCGCCCCGGCCATGCTTCGGCTCGCTATTTTCATCACGACCGCAGAATGGGCGAGCGCAGAGAAGCCGAGACCTCCGTACTTTTCAGGAATTATCATCCCAAAAAACTGGTTTTTCTTTATAAAGCTCCACGCTTCAGGCGGCAGGTCGCGAAGGTCGTTTGTAATTTTCCAGTCGTCTAGCATCTTGCATAACTGCTCCACCGGGCCGTTTAAATACTCCTCTTCTTGTTTCGTGAGCGCCGGAGCGGGGTACGCCAACAGTTTTTTCCAGTCCGGTTTTCCACTAAAAAGCTCTCCGTCCCACCACACAGAACCGGCCTCAAGGGCCTCTTTTTCGGTGCTCGACATGGCCGGGGCGATTTTTTTGAAAAGAGCGAATATTTTCGAGCTTACAAGCTTTTTTCTTAAAGAGCGGACATTGAGAGGGATAGCTGTGAGGAAAAACAGCGCCCATGCCAGAATGATAATGGAAACAGAAGCGACGCCCAGGTAAGACCATCCGGCAAGGGCGACGGCGAAAATCGCGGTAGATACCGTTAAAGGGGCCCGCCAGAAAGCCAGCGCCCAAACGAGCGCCAATAAAGCGAGCGGCCAAAGGAGATACACCATATACCCACTCCAAAAGGTTGGCCAAGACTTCTTGTCTGCAATTGTCTTTACTATATGAAATATAGCAGATATAAGTCCTCTATGGGCGGAAAAAGGGCGGAAAAAGATAATGAATTTTTAGAGGCTCCCTTATGAAAGTTGGCTTGAGCTTAAGCGGGGGCGCGGCGAGGGGGCTGATACATCTTGGCGCCATAGAAGAGCTGGAGAAAGAGGGCGTTCCAGTAGATATAATAGCCGGTTGCTCCATCGGCGCTTTGATAGGGGCGATGTACGCTATCAACCCCGATGCGGAGTTGGTGAAAAAAAAGATTTTCGCTTTTCTTGAAAATACCGAGGACCAGATAATTCCGTTTGATTACCAGCGCGATGGGGATGGCGTGGAAAAACGGAGCTTGCTGAAAAAGATCACCGCCAGCCTGAAAAAATCTTTCCACTACGGAATCGCGTTAACCCAGCTGTCTTTGTTGTCCACAGAAAGACTGAGAGAAAGCCTTTCCAAAATTATACCAGACGCCGATTTTTCGGAATGCGCGATCCCGTTCGTATGCAGCGCTACAGATATAACCAACAACAGGGCATATTATTTTGAGAAAGGATCGTTGCTCGACGCCGTTACCGCTTCATGCTCGATACCCGGCCTCTACCCCCCGATAATCCATGAAGGGATGACGCTGGTGGACGGGGGATGGTCGGCCCTTAACCATCCAGATAAACTGCGTGAAATGGGGGCGGGTTTTGTGATCGCCATAACAATACAGCAAGAGATAAAAGATGACAAACTGTCAACCGGACTGGATGTTGTTATAAAGTCAAACGCGGTGGCCAGGGAGGCGCTGTCTATGTCCCAGCTGAAAAACGCCGACGTTGTTATCGAACCGGATGTGTGCGATATCAACTGGTGGGATTTCGCCAATTCCGGCGTTTGCATGGTTTTGGGAAAGAAGAGAACGGCCGATACCGTAAAAGAAATAAAGAGCAAACTCAGGAAAAAAAAGATAAAAAACTTTTTCGCGATACGTTAAAAACGACGGATGCGCTTTGCGCAGGCTTGTGATGGCTTTCAGGTTATCGAATCAGCGTCTGTCATTTTTTAATTGTCTTAACCGGGCGGATAGGTATATAAGAAAGTGATAGAAGAAGATAATTCGAGAGTTAAATGTTTTCTATCGTAGGCGATACGCCGCCTTTTGAACATACTTCAACAGGCAACTTTCGGTTATATATCAGAAGGGAAAATAATCATGAATAATTTAGTCGCGCTTTGCCTGGCTATTATGATTTTCGCGCCTTCCGCTGTAATGGCGCATGGTGGCGCAGAGCATGAAAGCAAACCTATACTCGCAGAGCCTCCCGCCTCCGCAAAACCTGAGTCTCCAGAGGTCGTTGCGGAGAAAACCTCAAACGAGATGAAAATTGCAAGTGGGAAGCGGCTCGCTCATGAAGCGGTTACTTCTCTTAAATACAAGGCCACCTTCGCGGTTATTATGGTCTTGATACTTATGGCCCTGCTGGTCTACAAGTATCCATCGGTGAGGAACGCATGACGCTACCGGACAAAGTTAAGGAGCTTTTTGATTATCCTGTGCCGGCGCATTCATTAAGAGCGGGTTACGCCCTGGGCGGCATGTCGCTTGGTGTCTTTTTCCTCTTATTTCTCTCTGGCGCTTTATTAGCGTATTTCGGCTACACGCCAGACGTAAAGGGAGCTTACGACTCAATTGTATCAATCGGCAAAACCCCTCTGCTATCCAATTTCAGGGCCATTCACGCCCTCAGCGCAGAGCTTTTTCTTGCGCTTGCCGCAATCCATGTCACAAGGATAGTACTTACCAAATCTTATTATAAAGAGAGGCGGGTTACCTGGAACGTGGGCATTGTGATCCTCGGTCTGGCCGTTGCTTTTTTCTTTACCGGCACACTTTTAAAATGGGATCAGGAGGGTACCGAGGCGTTCGCTCATGTGTTGTGGGTAAATGAATCCATCCCTGGCGGCGGGTTTTTGACCAATCTTCTGTTTAACGAAAATATTCCGCTTAAAATGTTCGTGATCCATGCGGTCGCGCTCCCATTTGTCATGGCCGGTTTGTTGGGTGTTCATCTGGTGTTAATAAAAGCGCTCAAGATTTCCGGATTAAGCCCTTCTGCCCCACCCGCCCCTGAAACCGTAAGCTTCACAGACCATATGAAAGTCGTGCTCACATACTCGGCGATAATAACGGCGGGTGTAATCATCGTATCGCTTTTCTACCAGCCTGAGATTACCGGATCGCCGATTGATGGAGTGGAATGGACGAAACCGCCCTGGCCTTTTCTGTTTCTTTACACGCTGGAAAACTGGTACGGCATATGGCCGCTTTTACTGGGGCCGCCCATTTTATTCGGATGGTTATTAGTAATACCATCACTGTCGAACAGCTCCTCAAATTGGGACATGGGTCAATATCTGTATTTCGCCATGGTGGCGCTGATAGTGATACTGATCCTCGTCGGGGCGTGGAGCGCTCCTGTGGTGCACATTATGTAGAGGGCGAATATCAAGATGGCGCATAGTTTGTAAATTTGAGCGGCGTCAACTGTAAAACCCTCTCCCTGCGCCTCATTCAGACATGTTGCCAGCCCTACCGCCTTATTATCACGCCTACGACAGCGGCTTATGAAGAAAAAATC
>DRJW01000442.1 GCA_011052055.1 Nitrospirota bacterium | reverse complement strand
TTTTCAAAAGCGAGATGGTCTGCTTGCCCATGGTGAACCCGTAGCGATGCTCGAATCGCACGGCCCGGTAAGCGCGTGTCGGGTCCTCGACAAAACTCAGGTTATGCAAAACGCGAAGGGAATGGGTTTTCAGATCGGCCTGGCCGCCGAAATAATCTATCAGCGTGTTTGCCTTCGCGCCGTTTAGCCTTATGGCCATAGCGTTTATCGAAAAATCACGCCTGAACAGATCGTTGCGTATGGCGCTTGTCTCCACAGTGGGCAGGGCCGCCGGATGCGCATAATACTCTATGCGGGCCGTGGCCACGTCGAGCTTGAAACCGTCAGGCATAATAACGATAGCGGTTTTAAATTTCTTATGAGGATGAACGCGCCCTTTTACTTTCTCCGCCAGTTTTCGCGCGAAATCGACGCCATCGCCTTCGATCACTATGTCCACATCGACGCTACGGGTACGCAAGAGAAGGTCGCGCGTAAAACCTCCCACAACGTAGGCGGTATAGCCGTTTTCATCGGCCACTTTGGCCACAAGCTCGAAAAGTTTGAGGATAGATTCTGGCATAAGCTCTTTGATAAGCCCTTCAACGTTTTTGCTCTGTGGATGCCGGATCTGATAGCCGCCCGCTCCTTTCAGGGGCGGCTTAAACAGGGAATCGCCGTAAAGTTTATTCAAGACGATTCCTCTTGAAATGATACCGGTCATCTCCCCGGTGGAAGGATCGACCACTGGAGCCAGTTTCTGACGTTTGCCGAGGATCAGCTCTTCAACTTTCTGGAAAGGGGTATCGGGAGTCACGGTCGAAAATTCGTTAATCATAAAATCCGAGACCGGTTTATCCTCCATCTGGAGGTAAATCGCTTTTTCTATTATCTGCATGGTGATAAGTCCAACCACTTTCCCGTTGTCGAGCGCCGGCGCCCCGCCGATATCAAACCGGGTCATCAGCTTCTTCGCCTGGGCGATGGTAAATCCGGGTTGAACTGCGATCACACGCTCGATCATCATCTCCTTTGCGTTCATCGAATGCTCAAGAGTCTCTTTCAATGATCGCTTAAGCAGGGCGGCCGCCTGGGGCAAGGTTATATCTTTTATAGTGGCCGACGCCGCCGAAGGATGCCCCCCTCCGCCCATTTTCGCGGTCACCTGCCCCACATCCACCCCTTCAACCCGGCTTCTTGCGATCAGGCTGATCCTGTCGCCCATTCTCACCAGAACGAACAGGGCGCTCAATGTTTCCGCGTCCATCAGCTTGTTCGCTATGACCGCCAGGTCACCTATGTAACGGGGCGTAGAAGCGGTGGAGTAAGCGACCGTTACGCTTCCAACCTGCTCATAATCAAGATTTTTTATCAGCCTGTTAAGCATTTCTATCTGTAGCGAAGTAAGTTCGCGCAAGATAGATACCGAAACGGCGTTAAGATCCGCGCCCTGCTCCAGCAACCAGCGGGCCGCGTCAAAATCGGCTGGACACACGGACGAGAAGGTGAGCGATCCGGTATCTTCGTAAAGACCCATCGCCATCAATGTGGCCTCTGCTTTAGTAAGCGAGACGCCGCGCTCTCTTAACAGCTCGCAAAAGATGGTGACAGTGGATCCGCGCTCGCGGATCACGGCCAGCTCGTGGGGAATGTCGATTTTCGCTGAGACATGGTGATCGTAGAGGTGGACTTTTACTCCATCTTTTTCCACCAGCCTGGCTAAAGCGCCTACTCTTTTTTTTGTGGAGGCGTCTACTATTATCACCTGCCTGACACTGCCAAAGCTCAGGTTTTTTAACTTTCTGTATGAGACCTGAAAATCAGTCTGCGCCAGATATTCGCGCACGTTTTTCTCTTGGGAGCCGGGGAATACAAGCTGGGCGTCCGGGTAGAGCTTACGCGCGGCCACCATCGAGGCGAGGCAGTCGAAATCGGCGTGTAAATGGGTTGTAATGATTTTCATCCGCGCATTTATCCATAAGGATCGAGCCTATGGTTTAATTATAACCCAACGCAATGTTATATAAGGAAGGATCGGCCTTTACGCTAGCCGGACGGTTTTCCTTCGTTCCAGAGATTTTCCAGATGGAGCCTGACATCTTCAATGTTATCGACAAGTCTAAATTCCGGTAACGTTTTAAAAAACGATTTTCCATAGCCTTTTATCTTCATTCTTTTATCCAGCACAACCAGAAGCCCCTTGTCAGACCTGGATCTGATGAGTCTTCCGAGCCCCTGTTTAAGCATCAGCGTGGCGGACGGCAGTTGATATTCGTTGAAAGCCGAGCCGCCCCGTTTTTCGATAAACTCGATGCGCGCGGCCACAAGCGGGTCGTCGGGCGTCGCGAAAGGAAGCTTGTCGATTATCACCGCCGATAACGACTCCCCCCGCACATCCACTCCCTGCCAGAACGAAGCGGTGGCGAACAGCACCGAATGGGTGTCCTCGCGAAACTGGTCGAGAATAACCGAGCGGGGGCTGTCACCCTGTTTGAGAGCTGTATATTCAAGATTTGGGGCGATAAGACCCCAGCATTTCTCCAGGCTCCGATGGCTTGTAAAAAGAAGGAACGCCCTCCCTCTCGAAATTTTCAACAACTCCTCTATCCTTCGGGACGCTTTGTCGAGAAACATAGTGTCCGAAGGGTAAGGCAGGTCGCAAGGAAGATAAAAAACGGCCTGTTTTTTATAATCGAAAGGCGAATCGACGATCAGCTCTCCCGCGCCCTCGATGCCCAACCGGGAGCTTATGAACGTAAAAGCGCCGTTGGTGGAAAGAGTGGCAGAAGTGAAAATGACGGTTTGTGACCGGGGATACAGTTTTTCCCTTAAATGACCCGATATGTCTATCGGCGATGAGTGGAAAAAAACGCCCTTCCCCCTAGTCTCCACCCAGTATACGTTTTCATCATTATCAAGGGCGCTCATAGTCGTAATCAGCTCGCCTATATCCGCAAACCTTATCGAAAGAGCTTTTATGGCGTCGCCTCCGCTTTTTATCGAAGCGAGATGATCCGAGATCAGGCTAACAGAGCCAACAAGCGCCTCCGCCTCCTCTTTAAACGTTTCGCTATCGCCGCTCTGGAGCCGTTTGCGCCCGGAGCCGAGACGCTTTAAGGCGCCGAAATATTTATCCGAGCGTTTAATCAGGTTCGACAGGAGAGTCAGGGCGTCTTTATCTTCAAGCCTGGCCACCCTCATCTCTCTCTGCGCGTCCCTGACCGCCTCGGCGACTCTGTGGCTGGAGATGGA
>DRJW01000441.1 GCA_011052055.1 Nitrospirota bacterium | reverse complement strand
TGGCAGACGATTTTAACACATCGGCCTGGCCAAGGTTATATGAAATAGATGGAGCGATAATTTAATATTTTTAAGCGCTTACGCCTATGAAGAAAAGCGGGAGTATGCCATTTGGGCAAGAGTAGCTCTGCCCCGTATTTTCCAATCGATAAATAAGTCTGAAGATAAAATGTCATCCCGCGCTTGACGCGGCGTCTGGGAGACCCCGGCTCTTGGAGGCCGGGGTGACAGGATGATAGGGGGGGCCTGGGCTGTACCGCTTGATTTTCCCCTCCCTCGACGGGAGGGGAGTGGCTGGGCCACAGCCATAACGGGGAGGGTGCAAAAAAGCGATCATGTCATCCCACCCTCACCCAGCCTTTCCCCTCAAGAGGGCTACTCTGCGCCAATCACGGGGGCCCATCCGTGACGTAAGCCATCATGCTTGACAGGTCACGCGGGGGCGGGAAAAATCTTGATGAGAGTTAGGCTTTTATAAGGCCTGCATAAAGGTTGTACAGCTTTTCTGTCACTGCGCCTGGGCCTGGCTTGTTAAATAATCCAATTACAGTGGTGACAGGAGCCACCATTAAAAGAGAGTTGGTGACGAAAACCTCGTCCGCCTGTTTTAAGGTTTCGGGGTTGTACATCCCCTCTTCGCTTTCTATTGCGTTTTGCGGCGCAAGCTCAAGAATGATCCCGCGTGTCACTCCGGCCAGAATTCCGCATGACAGCGACGGCGTAAAAAGTTTGCCGTCTTTCACCCAGAATATGTTCACCGCCGCTCCTGACGCTATGTTCCCTTCTCTGGTGAAAGCGACGGCCTCATCGGCTTTCAGCCTTTTCGCCTGCGCCAGTATCAGAATAGATTCCATACAGCTTATGGTTTTCAATCCTCTAAGAGGGGATTTTGGGTCGATAAGAATTGAGACAGGCGACAAGGTAAAGCCGCTATCGCGCTCGTTTGCTAAAAGACAAGTGTATGGGCGGCATGTCAGCGTCCACGTCGGCGCGTTAAACCCCTCGATCCCGTAACCGCGAGGCCCCCCCCGCCCCCTGCTCACCGTCAGCCGCGCCACGCCTGTCTCTATCGAATTGCGCTCCACCAAAACAGCGATGGCGTCGCGCGCATGCGCCTCGTCCAGCGGCAATTCAAGCCCGATTTTTTTGGCGCCGTCTGTCATGCGGCTGAAATGACGATCCAGCATAAAAGGACGTCCGCCGTATATGGGGATAGTCTCAAAAAGCCCGTCTCCCAGCGTGTACCCTCTGTCGTCTATGGAAATAGCGCCCTTTGAGGCCACCTCGCCGTTTATTATCACAAACCCGGTCATCCGGTCACCGCCTCAATTAAAGCTCTGGCTTTATCCATAGTTTCGTCATATTCCTCTTGTGCCTGTGAAAGGTATGTTATTGCCCCGACGGAATGAAACTTTACCATGCCGCCGCAATGGACTATCGTCCTTATCACTATGCTTGTGTCCATAGACCCGTTAAACCCGATATAGCCTATCGCCCCGCAATAAACGCCCCTTGGGTCTGGCTCCATCTCGTCGATTATCTCCATCGCCCTGATTTTCGGAGCGCCTGTCACCGATCCGCCGGGAAAAGCCATACGCAGAAGGTCTATGGCGCCATACTCCGGTTTAACTTTGCCTTCGACGCTTGAGACCAGATGGCTGACAGTGGGAAATTTTTCTATAACGCAAAGCTGGCTCACCTTGACCGAATTGGGGATACAGGCTTTGGACAGGTCGTTTCGCAAAAGATCGACAATCATCACATTCTCCGCCCGATCCTTGCCGCTTTTTATAAGCTCTTCAACCAGGCGGGCGTCCTCTTGCTCGTCGGCGCCTCTGGGCCTTGTCCCTTTGATTGGCCTGGTCTGCGCGTGACCGTCTCTTAACTTGATAAATCTTTCAGGAGACGAGGAGAGAATCTGCGCGGAGCCGGCGCTCAGGTAGGCGGAGAACGGGGCCGGGTTGATCGACCGGAGACGAAGATACAGCTCTGCTGGATCGAACGCGCCTTTTGCGCTGAAGCGTTGCGCTATGTTTACCTGGTAACAGTCTCCCTGCTCTATGTAGCGCCGTATTTTCTCTATGGCCGTAAAATATTCTTCTTTGGAGAAGTTACTGGCAGGCTCGACTTTAAAAGAGCCGTCTGTTTTCTTAAATCGGGATGGCCCGCGGCCAATACTTTTCCTCACAATACTTTCAAGTTCGTCAAGCCCAGGCTCCGGATCCAGTCCGGTTTGGAGATTAACAATCAGGTAAGTTTTTTTCGCCCCGTTATCGAAAGCGATTACCCGATCATAAAATCCGAGCCAGATATCCCCCTCCTCGGCTTTACCGGTTTTTACAAGTTTTGTGGATGGCTCGCAGTGAGACAAAAGATCGTATCCGAAAAATCCGGCGGCCCCGCCCGTGAAAGGGGGCCATTCTTTTTTGTCGTCGGCGGCTCCGCCCCGCCGGGCCATGAACCGGTCTACGGCCTTAAAGGGATCGCCTGTGACAGGTTCCGATTCGCCGTTTTCGACCAATGTGTAATCGTCCCTTGCGCCCTGAATCGTGGCGAACGGCTCCCACATCAAGTACGACCATCTCCCCATCCCCGCCTGATTCATTCCGCTGTCGAGCCATATCAGCCCATCTCTCAGCTTTACCTGGCTAAAGACCGATACAGGCGCAGTCCAGCCGACCTTACGTATGGTAGTGGAGCGGTTTGACGCCCGGTCGCCCATTTTCTCTGACTTTACAGTTCTTCGCGTATTTCCCATGATTTGCTGATACATTATACAAATAAATCTAACCGGAGCGGTGAATGACAGACGAAGAGAAACTTAAAAGGAAAGATGACCCATTAAAAGGTGACAATCCAGCCGCTAGGCTTTTCAATATTTTGAGCGCCGCTGGTTCTCAAGGCAAAGCTGGAATTACTATTAAAGAAGCGTGGGGGAATGCGTTGGAAGTCCCATAT
>DRJW01000440.1 GCA_011052055.1 Nitrospirota bacterium | reverse complement strand
TCCCCCGGCATGACAGAGGGCATGGCAAAATCTGGCATAAGCTCGAAGTAGCTTGCATACGCAAGCGCGCTATCCAGCAATTCCAGGCAATCGCCCGTTTCGTTGAATAAAGACTTGTCTGGCCTTATATCATCGCTGGCCCCGGTCGACAGCGCCGCGAGCCTTACGATCTGGCTCTCTATCGCGGCATTGTCGATAATGTTTCTCTGAAAAATGCTGTCTGCTAAAGAGAAGTAGTTATCTGCGGTGACCCGGCATCTTTTAAGGCCCAGTCTGGCGAAAACCCACAGGGTCTTGTTAAGCGCCCTGTCGGCGTCTTCAAATATCCCGATCAAGTCTTTTTTTGAAACAACCAGCGCCACTACCCTTTGAGCGGCCACAACGGAGGCGACCCGAGGCCTGGAGGCGAACACACCGACCTCTCCGAACACTGCGGGGGCGTGAGCTTTGCTGACGCAAACCCAGACATTGATCCCGCTCACATCGATCAATTTTTCTATGTTGCAGACACCGGCCAGAAGTATCACCATTTTGTTTTTTTCGATGTCGTCGTAATCGAGCAAGACTTCTCCAGCCTTGTATATGTGCGGTTTGAGCAAAGAAAGGCGTGTCAGCTCGTCCGATCCAAGATGGGCGAACTCCGGCATTCTTGCCAGCAAGAAGGCAAACTCGGAATTAGCCGATCGCTTTTCCCCGGAGTTCTCGGCGGAGTCTTCCATTGGAGAATCCATCGTTTTTTAATTTCGCAAACTTTAGAAAATCTTTTCCCCTGCCCCCTGAGCATATAAAAAACCTGACGATTAAAGCAGGACATTTGTCCGGCTTTATCATGTGCATTTAAAATATAACCGACCGGCTATTAATCGTTTTCTGATCCGGAGGCGTATGCGCTATATATTCTTTCTCTAAGTTTACCGAATTTTTTCATCGAGTTGAGAACCGCCTCATAATCATCCGGCATTAACTGATGTAAAATCTTGTCAAATTCTGTCTCGCCCGACCCGTTCCAGATATCCCACGCCACCCGAACCAGGATATCTTCCGGCTCATCGCAATCTAGCGCCTCGACAGTGGCGTTTAAATTGATACCATCCTGGTTATCGTTGAGCAGGCGTTTGAGAAGGGAGGGATGATGCTTAAGCGCCGCCCTGATAGCGTCAACGCGATATTCCACATTCATTTTCGACAGTTCGCTCATCGCTTACATTCCGCAGGCGCCCGTTTTGCACCCGGGGATATTCGGCGTGGAGCAACCGCCCGTAAACTCGCAACTTGGGAGCGCGCCGCTATTTGACACTGCGGCGACAGCGAATGTTGAAAGCGCTTTTTTTATTGAAAGACCGCCGCACCCAGGGCATCTGATATCTTCGTACGATTCTCTGGTGAGGTGAGTCACCTCGAAATCTCGTCCGCAGTCGGCGCATGAATACTCATATATTGGCATTGATTCAAACCACCTCGAAAGATTTGCGTATGGCCGACCGCCCGTCTGCTCCGCCGATCAGCCGATCAGAAAAAATTCAGGTATCCAGATTATATGCGAAAAATATTGCGTTTTCAAACCTTGATGGTATCATCGGGGCTCCACTTTTTACACATTTAAAAACTTTGAAGATTTAATATGACTGTCAATACGGAACAAAAAATCGAATCGTCCAGAAAAAAACTGGAAAGCCTGAAATCATCGATTGGCGAAAGCACGCCCGGGCCGCAAGAAAGAGCCAAACTGCGAAAAGCGGCAAAACGGCTAAAACGCGCCCAGCGCAGGGACAAGATCGGCAAAACGTATAAATCGAAACTGGAGGGCCAGGAGGCCAACCGGTTGAAAAATATCCAGAAATCTGAAGAAAAGACGGCAAAGAAAAAAGCGGCTGAAGAATCAGCGCTAAACGCCGTGGCCCAGGAGCAGGCGGAGCAAGCCGCCGCCGCCGAACAAGAGGCCGCTACTGAAGATAGCTCTCCCAAAGAGAAAGAGGCGGGGCAGACCTCTTAAGTAGCCTTAAGCTTCAAGGCGCCGGCGAGAGGGCGAGGGGGTTTGGCCGTCCGTTTCCCGGCGTAAAACGCGCCGGACAGATTCGCGCAGGAGCCTATGACCCAACCTGGCAAGATCAAACCCCATCTTGACAATCTGCTGGACAGGTTCGATAAGTCTTTTCTTGCGCCTGACCCTCTGGCGGCGGTAAATCATTTTACATCCTGTGACGATCTTGAAACGGCCTGCCTTATAGCCGCTGTTTTCGCTTATGGGAGAGCCGACCTGATCCAGAGAAACGTGACGGCTATCATAGGCTCTATGGGTAAAAGCCCGGCCCGCTTCTGCGACAGATTCAGGCCGGAAACCAACAAAAGATGGATGAAGGATTTCGTCTACCGGTTCCACCGGCGCGGCGACCTGGTATCGCTGGTGACCGCCATCAAAAAAGCGCGGAAAAAAAGCGGATCTCTGCTAAAACTGTTTCTTGAAAATGACAACCCTTCCGCCGACACCATTTTGCCTGGGCTTAACGGCATGGTTTCGGCTCTTAGAAGCTATTCGGGACGCGATACGCAAGCGTTTAGAACTTTGCTTTCAGACCCGTCCGCCGGCGGCGCCTCAAAAAGGTGGTGTCTTTTCCTGCGCTGGATGGTGAGAAAAGACGATGTGGACCCAGGCCCCTGGAGCGAAAAGGTGTCAAAAGCCAGGCTGGTCATACCGCTAGACACCCATGTCAGCCGGATAGCAAGACAGCTTGGGATGGTAAAACGCAAATCGAACGATTGGAAAACCGCGCTGGAGCTTACCTCTTTTTTGAGGCGGTTAGACCCGGACGATCCGGTGAAGTACGATTTCGCCATATGCTCATACGGAAAGCTTGGATACTGCGTTAAAAACGCCAGTCAGGATCAGTGCGAAAATTGCGATCTTGACCCAATCTGCTCACATGGTAAAATCTAGCTGGTTTGTACTACTATTTTTTCTCAACTTTTTCCTTTAATAATGCCGGGAAGTTAGTTTATAATTAATCTATTTTTTTTACATGCTTTAACTTAAGGGGACCTCTAAAAAGCGCTTTCGTAGCGAAATCGAGCGAAAAGTCGTCAGGCGAGGCGGCGAGACAAAATAGCCGCAAGCGTAGTA
>DRJW01000439.1 GCA_011052055.1 Nitrospirota bacterium | reverse complement strand
CGACAGCGGCTCTTCCGGTGACAGCTCAAGCGACAGCGGCTCTTCCGATGACAGCTCAAGCGACTCATAGGGTAAATGAGCCAACTTTATAAGGGGTAGGAAACCGAAGGAGCGGGCGTGGCTTAAGCCGCCGCGCCCACCTTTAAGCCTGCGTTATCTTTTTTTATATCTGGCGCCTTCGCCTAAGTATGGCGGCTGAACTTACGCTTTGTTTTGTAGCTTTCCCCTGGACCACCTGAGCCTCTGCTATTTCTCCCCTGACCACTGCGACGTTGCTTTTTTAGCGTAATAGGCGCAGGACGCCCGGAGGCCCCGGCGACCCTGGCCGAGTGGAATGGATGCCCGTCATCAACCGGCACCACACTCTTGATTAAACGCTCGATGGAGCTAAGGTATGATTTTTCATCATGATCGCAAAATGAAATGGCGGCGCCACTGGCTCCGGCTCGCGCCGTCCTGCCAATCCGGTGCACATAGCTTTCTGGCTCGTTGGGAAGCTCGAAGTTTATTACATGAGTTATCCCTTCCACATCGATGCCACGCGCGGCTATGTCGGTCGCCACAAGCACCCTGGTCCGGCCCGATATAAAGTTTTTCAACGCGCGCTGACGCGCTCCTTGCGATTTGTTCCCGTGTATAGCCTCTGCAGACACCTTGAGCTTGTTGAGCTTGTCGCTGACGCGGTTGGCGCGATGTTTTGTCCTGGTAAAGACCAGAACCCGGTAAATGGCCTCGTCTTTAAGCAATTCTCGCAAAAGAGCGTCTTTATCGCTCCGATCAACAAACATAACTTTCTGATCGATCCGGTCTGCCGTACAGTACGCCGGGCTGACCGATACGGTGGCAGGGTCAGTAAGAAGATTTGAGGCCAACCGCCTTACGGCAGAGGGCATGGTGGCTGAGAAAAAGAGAGATTGGCGCCTGGAGGGCATGGCCGCCACGATTTTTTTTATGTCGTGGATAAACCCCATGTCAAGCATGCGGTCAGCTTCATCCAGGGTGAGAACCCTCACCTTGCCAAGGCTGACAATTCCTTGCCCCATAAGATCGATCAGCCTGCCGGGGGTGGCGACAAGAATATCAACGCCGCCAGCCAGCGCGCGCGCCTGGCGTCCCTGGGGCACACCTCCAAAAATCACAGTATGCTTAAGACCCAGGTGACGGCCATAAGTGGCGAAGCTTCGGCCTATCTGGGCCGCCAACTCCCTTGTGGGGGTGAGGATAAGCGCCGAGGGGGCTCCGGGTGTCCGCCTGTCTTCTTTCATAAGCCGCTGAAGAGTCGGCAAAGCAAACGCGGCGGTTTTGCCTGTGCCTGTCTGGGCGAGCCCTAAAAGGTCACGCCCGGCCAAAATCTCTGGAATGGCCGATATCTGTATAGGGGTCGGCTTTTCATAGCCTTCCTGGCGCAAAGCGCGCAAGATGGGCTCTATCAAACCTAATTGGTCGAATGTCATTTCTATTGTTTTTTCTTGGAATAATTGTGATGGCGGAGTAATCCGCCAGATACAGCCGGACAAAGCCCGGCTGCTAGATTAAATGTGGCCTTACCAGCGCCGCTTGGACGAGGAAGACTTGCGGGGCTCGGACTGGTTGACCTTGAGGGTTCGCCCGTCAAGCTCTGTGTTGTTAAGCGACTTGATGGCCGCGTCTGCGTCGGCGTTATCCATTTCAACGAAACCAAAACCCCGTGGCCTTCCTGTTTCGCGATCGGTAATTAATTTGATTGACTGAATTTCCCCAAATGGCTCGAACATTTCGCGCATAGCGTCTTCGGTAATAGAGAAAGGGAGGTTTCCAACATAGATGTTCATTTTTAATACATATCCTTAATAAAAAATCTGATAGACAACTTTAGAGGCTATCACACGAAGACGCTACCGAGCGGCTAGGTGGCCTTATCTTAGGGAAAAACGTAAGGAAGGAAAATATCCGTCAGTTTCAGCTAAAATACAAAAACCTTAAAGCGAAGTCAGGCTAGCAGGTCTTTGCCATATTGTCGATAAAAATCGTAAATACAGGGCATAAAATTAACCATCCACACATCATCCGGTTCCGCCCCCTGTATTGGCGCCCCGGATCGGTGTCCGGGGTCTGCGGGATTTCCGGGTCAAGACTGGAATGACGAAGAGAGCGCCCTGGGCCGCGCCTGTGGCGGGCCGGTATATTTTGCTGGAGATAATAAAACTATTGCGCGTTGGACGCCTGCCGGTCGGCTTTCAGAATCCTGTGTTTGGTCGAATATTTCTGGTTGTGGTTTACAATCTGCACGGCGAGCCTGGAGTTCAGGTTAATAATAACCGGCCCTTGCAGGTTGGCTGTCATTTCGTAGGGGTCTTCAGGGATGGTGACAAAAACCATCGTCACCAGTTCTTCAGGTTTATCGGTGTTGAGAGATTTAAGCTCATCGATTGTTACATCGGCCACATAGTCCGGCTCGAAGATGAGCGGATTAATCATTATAAAACCGAGATCTGAAGAGTCTACCGCCTGCAAAAGCTTCAGCGGGGAATTTTCCAGAAACTCAAGCTCGACATATCGTTTAAAATCCGGGAACCCGATGACTCCATCCGCAAAAGTAATGATTTTCGCCGGATCGATTTCGATTTCGCCGATTTTACCGGAAACTATTTTCATTATTTCTCACTCTCCCCGGAAGGTTTAGCCGGAAAAATTTCGGCTAGCTTTTCCATGTCAACAGCTTTGGCGAAAGCCGCCTTGAGGTTCTCTTCATGAATTTTAGCGTAAATCTCCTCCCGGTGAATCGTCATTTCCCTGGGAGCGGAAATGCCGATACGCACCTGACGTCCTTTTACGTCTATCACGGTGATTTTTATATCATCGCCGATAGTCACAGATTCGCCCGGCTTCCTCGTCAATACCAGCATTTTAAACCCTCCATGGCTTGATGGCTTATGGGAACCTATAAAAGCTTAAGTGTACACCGGTATCAGAGAAAATTCAAAAGACTGGTCTGGACAATAGCCGCCGATGATTTCAGCGTGGCCTGATACGCGGTCTGTAGCATCGCAAGCTCGCTGGCCGCTTCTATGTAATCCGCGTCTTCAATAAACGACTTTAATTTAGTGTTGTTCAACGCCGCTTCGGTTTCCGAGCTCCTTATGTTAATCACCTGGTTCGCCCGCGCTCCAATGGATCCCCTGACCGAATTGACCGTCTCCATGTTCGTGTCCAAAAGCCCCAGGGCGGCCCAAATGCCATTGTTGTCGTTCGCTTTTAAAGCGGCCGAGAATTTCTGCAGAATCGGAATAACGTTCCTGCCGCCGCCGACGCCTAACATCTCCGCCGTGTTTCCCGATCCGGCTTCACCGGCGAAAGCCACCGTATTTGCGTTTCCTGAAGTAATAGTGAGCTTTCTTCCGGTGGAGTCTATCGCGGCGGTAACAGTGTCGGTCATGGCCCCGCCGATTGTGTTAATTGAGGTAATCATATCTCCGACAGTCGTGTCGCCTGTGAAAGATACTGTGGACGAAGCGCCGCCGTTCATCAATACTACATCGTTTAATGTCACTCCATCACCTGCGTACAGGTCGGCTATCAGGGTCGCGCTCACGATATCCGGGTCCAGGGCGTCTCCTGTAAACACGCTGAGGTTTCTTGTGCCGTCTATCCCCAGCCCCTGCGAGGTAGTGTTTGATTGCACGGTAATAGGCGCAAGAGGAGAACTCGTCGAATCTGTCAGAACCAGCGCCGTGCCGTCGGATGAAACGGACGCTGTGATATTCGTTCCGGCGGCGGCGACTGCTAAAATTACGTTGGCGATCGTATCTCCAAGGTTGATGGTAACCGCCCCCGTTGTCCCGGACCGGTCGGTAATATTAAAACTGCCCGCAGGCGCTCCCGCGCCGCCGTTGAGGCTCGCAATGGTCGTGGAAGTCGATACGGCGGGGTTCATGTCGGCGCTTAAAAATTCGGAGGCCCGCACCGAAATAGGGATGACCACGTCATTGGTGATCTCGGCCCGTAAATCCTTGCCGGAGCCGATATAGTTTCCGTTGGAGTCGATGGCTGGAAGCTCGGAGCGCTGGCCGGCGAAAATGTATCTGGAGCCGACTCTTGTGTTGCCGGTCGATATCATCTGCTCGATCATAGTGTCTATCAAAGTCGCGGCTGTTTTCCTGGTTTCGGCTGTCGCCATCCCGCCCACCTGGGAGAGGGCCTGTTCCTTGGCGCTTTTAAGCTGGTCATGCACAGAGCCTATGGTTGAATCTGCGGTGTTTAAAAACGACTCGGCGTTATCCATGACACGCACGTACCGCTCCGATTTCCCGATAGAGGAGCGGAATTCGAGAACTTCCATCATTCCGGCCGGGTCGTCGCTGGGACGGTTGATCCTTTTGCCGGACGATATCTGCTCCTGGGCCGCCAAAAGCCCCTGGTTGTTGCGAAAAGCGTTCACCAATGTGTTGTTGTACATCATCCGGTTTGTTATTCTGATCATATCGTCACTCCCGATTATCTTCCAAGGCCTATCAGAGTCTGCAACATTTCATCGATAATGCCGATCATCTTTGCGCTCGCCTGATAGGCGTACTGGAACCTTATAAGGTTTACCATCTCCTCGTCCAGAGAAACACCGGACACCTGCTCGCGCCGGTTATCCAGCTCGAAATTTATCATTTCCTGCTGGTTGAACATGGAAATGGCCGCTTTGCCGGCGACACCGACCTGCCCCACCAACGAGTTGTAATACTCGGAGAAAGTCGCCGTTCCGGACGCGTCCGATGGCGATGTTTTGTTCATTTTAAGGTCATTTTGAAGCTGGGACAGCTTCAACGCGTTGTCGCCGTCGCCGTTATCCGTCGTAAGGCCTGCGGCGATCTTGTTCAGATCAGATGATATCGCCGAATCGACCTTTATATTCAAAGCGGCGTCCGCCCCGGCCTGAGCCGTAAATTTGTCGCCCACCGCCGCGCCTGCGCTTATCTGCACGTTGATGCCAAGGCTCTGGAAATAAGGTATGTTAGTAGCGTTAGTGTAACTGACTCCTGTGGTTGTAGTCCCGGTCGTCAGGTCTTTCACATCAAATGTAGACCCTGAGGCAGTGACTGTTATCTCGTATTTGTGGAGGCTTACGTTCTCTGGATCGACTATCGAGCCTGAAGATATTGCGCCCGTGCCTGTATTGTCTTTGCCGTTGGTGGTCTTGATGGTGTTGGCGGTGAAAAAATCCTGGCCGGTACCGCCGTCGAGGCCGTAGCCTGCCGAGTGAAGATTGTTTACGTCACGGATAAATGTGCCGGCCAGAATGTCGAGTTTGT
>DRJW01000438.1 GCA_011052055.1 Nitrospirota bacterium | reverse complement strand
CGGATCAAGCAGATAAAGAATATCGCAAGCTATGCGGGAGATGTATTTATTTGCGTAACTACATAAAGGAAAAGTACGGATATTATTTAAACACTCGTCAGATTGATAAAATACTGCTTAAACTATAACTGTTGGATTCCTGGGAATTCCGGAAATTCCGAGGATACCATGCTTAATCATACCGGATACAGCGAGATTCAAAAACAATTTCGCTGTAGGCTAGGCGTTCACTGTCCGCTTTTTAGGCGCGAAGGAGAGGTCGATATTCAATCCTTCCAACAGACGCCTGACAGTGGCAAATGCCGGTGATGTCTTGCCTGCGTAAATTTTTTGTAACGACACCCGGTTGATTTCGGCCCTGCTCGCCAATTGCTCAACGGTGATTCCTTTTGCCTTGGACACCTCCTGAATAGCCCGGAGGAAAGTCGCGTCGCTTTGTTCAATACAGGCTCTCAGATAGGCGCGGGCGTATCTGGAGTTCTTTAGTCGTTTATGCAGTCCTTCCTCAAACGGTACGCTGGGATCATGCTTCTTTTTGCCCATTATGCTTCTCCATCCTTGTTATTCATCCGTAGCTTCCCGGTTCTGCGCAGAACCGGGAAATTATCGTTTTCTGGCCATGTAGTCCCGCCAAAATCCAGCCGCCTTTTGAGCGTCGATCTTATATTTCTTTTTCGACCCCCCGCAAAGCAAGAGGACAATATTCTTACCATCTCTGTGGCAATAGATGCGATAGCCGGGTCCAATATGGAAGCGCAACTCAATAACATTATCGGCGCCTTTCAATATGGAGCTATCGCCTAAATGCCCTTCATCCATCAGTCTTGTCAGGCGGGCGTCTACTTTCACCGCAATGGAAAAATCAAGCCCGGCATACCATTCGTCAAACGGCCGCTTGCCGTTCTCCTTTTGATACTTTAAGAGGATGATCTTTTTCTCCATGTCTAAAATGTAGCCTATTAGCTACATAGTGTCAATGGATTCCGGGGCCGCCATGCTTTATCGCCTCCGCCATTTCCCTTCTTTGGCGGGAGGGGATTAAGGGGTATGCGCATATTTTAGCGGTTTGAACGTTGAATGTTAACGATGGGAACTATGTTTTTCCGCGTAATCGTCCACCAAAGCTCGGATCATGCGCTGGCTCGGTTGACTTCTGACCGGCGCTATGGTAATTACAATGTACATACATTACCGCAGGTCGGAGGAGGACATGAAAGTAGCAATAACACGCATCGGTAATTCACGCGGGATACGTATCCCCAAGCCGATACTTGAACAGGCTCACATCAAGGACGAGGTTGACCTGACAGTTGAAGGTGGCCGGATTGTCCTTCGTTCTGTTATGAGTCCACGGCATGGGTGGAGCGAGCGGTTCCAGAAGATGAACGAGCGTGGAGATGATCTTTTGTTGGAGCCGGACTCTCACCAATCGAAGTGGGAGAAGGAGGAGTGGGAGTGGTGATCTCCCGTTTCGAAGTTCATCTCATCACCCTTGATCCGACGCGTGGGAGAGAGATCAAAAAGACCCGTCCCTGCCTCGTGGTTTCGCCTGACGAGATGAACCACAACATCGATACGGTCATTGTCGCCCCGATGACAACGAAAGGCCGTCCTTATCCCACTCGAATACCTTTGACGTTTAAGGGAAAACGGGGGCATGTTGTACTGGATCAACTTCGTACAGTCGATAAGTCGCGGTTGGTCAAAAAGCTTGGCCAAGTCAGTGGCGCTGTTGCGCAAAATGTATCCAATATGTTGCAGGAAATGTTTTCGATTTAGCGCGCCACTTGCCAGCGACTGTACCGGCGACAGTTTTGCCAACATTACTGATACTAACTTTACTCACACCGGTCTGAACAACGGGACGAGCTATAACTACAACCCCTCCGGGAATTCTGATGACGGAAGTTGTACCTATGACCAGTAGTGGTGGTGGTGGTGGCTGTCACAGCCGGGATGGTGTTCAAAAGAAACGGACAAGGTCCTTCGTCTGATCCTTCGGAAACTTTATCCTGAGTTTCGAAGGGCTCAGGACTAAATGGTTCACAACGGTATGATGTGAAGCCTGAATGAATATAACTGTTACAGAGTCTCTCTTCCTATTATGGGCGCCTCTAAAAATCTATTTCTGCTACAATCGGCTGTAAAAGGCGCCATGCTTCGTTGACAAGTCAAAATCGTCCTCAGAGTAGTTATTACTACGCTTGCGGCTATTTTGTCTCGCAGTCTCGCCTGACGGCTTTTCGCTCGATTT
>DRJW01000437.1 GCA_011052055.1 Nitrospirota bacterium | reverse complement strand
CGCCGCCGCCGAGGTGAGCGGGAAAAGTGGTATGGAGGCCCTTATCACCTATCTGCAAGTTCTCGGAACCATGGTCAAGTTTGAAGAAGGGAAGGTATACCGTGAATGACGCCGTTGCACAGCCTGGCGTCTATCAACTGATGACCGCCACCGATTGGTTTGGGCTCGGTCTGTCCATTCTTCTTTTTGTTTTGGTGATAGTTGTCTACGTCTACGTCATTGTCCCTCGTTGGGGCGGGAAACTGGAAAATAAAAAATATATGATCTTTGATCGGGATTTACAAAAGCAGGATAAGTAATGTCTGAGAAAAAGCAACCGCATGATGTGGAGGATACAGGCCATGAGTGGGACGGAATCCGGGAGTTAAAAAACGATCCTCCTCGTTGGTGGTTGATCGGGTATTTTCTCTCGCCGGTTTTTATTGTGGTGTACCTTATCCTGTACCCCTCCATTCCACTCATCAATGACTACACCAGGGGCCTGCTCGGCTGGACGCAGATCGACGAATATAATGAGTCGCTGGCCCAGCTTAAAATCATACGGGAGCCTTTCGAGAAAAAGATCGAGGCGCTATCGGCCCAGGAGATATTGTCAGACAGTGAGATGAAGCGGTATGCCGAGCTCTCCTCGAAAGTTACCTTTGGCGACCATTGCGGCGCCTGTCACGGATCGGGTGGACAGGGGAAACCCGGTTTTCCAATTTTGGCCGATGACGACTGGCTCTACGGCGGTACCCTCGAAACCATTATAGAAACCATTACCGATGGCCGCGAAGGGGAGATGCCTGCTTTTGGCGATCAACTGAGCGAGCGGGAAATATCAGACCTGGTCGCCTTTGTAATCGCATCCAGCAAAGGTGAGCGATCACCAGCCGGTCATGATGTTTTTATGGGTGAGACCAGTGGTGAGGCCAATTGTGTCGATTGCCACGGGGAGGAGGCCAAAGGCGATCATGATATGGGCTCCGCCAATTTGACCGACAAGATATGGCGGTTTGGCGGCTCTGAAGAGGCCATTCGCAGAACCATCACCTATGGTGTCAACCAGGATGGCAAAATGACGCGCAGGGCGATTATGCCCACTTTCGGCACGAAGCTTAAAGAATCTGATATTAAAAAACTGGCCGTCAAGGTATGGAGCTTTGGAGGTGGGCAGAAGCCGCAAGAAGAGTAACTTGTCCTGATGCCCTTTGCAAGGGGCACAAAGCTCTTCACATAATTGAGAGAAGGAGAAGGTATCGACGAAGTTGTATGGCTTCCCTTTTTGTAGCAGTTGGAGCGTTTTTCGTAGCGGTCTGTATGATCCGGGAAGTCATAAAGTTGATAAAAGAAGGTGAAGAGCAGAGGCGGTATCTTGCCAGAGCGCGTTGTCGTGGTAGTAGCGCATATGAAATAGTGATCGAGTGAACCCGGCAAACAAACAGCAGTCAGATGAGCCTGTAGATTCATTTGCGGATAACGGGCTGGATCAACTCTATAACGAAGCCGATTACTGGCATGTGAATGTCGGTGAATCGAAAATCCACGCCAGGAGAATGCCTGGCCGTTTTCGGCGCCTCAAATGGATGACGGCTTGTCTGTATCTCATCTATTTTTTTGGGCCATACCTTCGATGGGGCGGCCGGCAGGCCATTCTTATCGATATTCCGAACCGGAAAACGTATATATTCGGCCTCACCTTCTGGCCCCAGGATTACTGGATGCTCTCCCTTGTTTTGCTCATCCTCGCTATCGGGCTTTTTTTCACCACCACCATTGTGGGCCGCGCCTTTTGCGGCTACTTTTGCTGGCAAACCGTCTGGGTTGATATCTTCACCTGGATAGAGGAGAAACTTGAAGGATCGCCTTCGGCGAGGATCGCTCTTGACGCGGCGCCCTGGTCTATGCGGAAAACACGAATAAAGGCGCTCAAACATCTGATATTTCTTTTTCTGGCCGCCCTGACCGGTGTTACCTTTACGTCGTATTTTATCGATGTAAGAGAGCTATGGACATATTACACGGCGCTCGAAGGCCATGCCTATATCTGGAGCGTCCCCTTGATATTTATGATTGGTTGTTATTGTGGCGTGGCCCTTCTGCGGGAACAGTTGTGTTTCTGGCTCTGCCCCTACGCCCGCATACAGGGGGTGATGATCGATCCTCAAACGATCATGCCGACCTACGATTTCAAACGTGGCGAGCAAAGGGCCCGTATCGGCAAGGGAGATGACAAGAGCGGCGATTGTATCGATTGCAACCTGTGTGTCGCTGTCTGCCCAACCGGGGTTGATATCAGAAGCGGCCAGCAGGAAGGGTGTATCACCTGCGGACTTTGCATCGACGCCTGTGATGCGGTCATGGAAAAAGTAAACCGCCCAACCAGGTTAATCAGCTACCGGTCGCTTTTTGAGCGTCATGGTGAGGCCTCCAACCTCTGGTATAAACGGGGGCGTGTTTATGTCTATAGCCTGATTATGTTAGCGTCGCTGGGCGGTATTGTGTATGGCACGACCCAGATGGGGGGGCTCTCACTGACCGTCATCCATGAGCGTCAACCCCTTTTTACACGGCTCTCCGACGGATCGATCCAGAATCGTTATTTGCTGAAGATGGTTAATAAAGAGAAAAAAGAGCTATTATTGACTGTGGCGATTTCCGGAGTCGATGGAGCCATGTTGGAAAAGAGCGAGCGACTGATCATTCCCGCTGGAGCTGTGAAATCGCATACACTTTTTGTCAAGGCGCCTGAAGACAGCCTGGTAGCCGGGAATACTCCCTTGCGCTTTACGGTAACCGGTCAAGGTTTTTCCGCCGATTACAAAAGCGTGTTTGTGGCGCCCCTCGAATAGGTAGATACAGATGATGGCTGGTACGAATAACGACAAAGAGCGCTCATCCGGTTTGAACCGATGGACTGTTTCTATCGCCGCCATTATTGCGCTGGTTCTGGCCGTGAATGGTTATATGGCTTATCTTGCGGTTTCTGGCGGGCCAGGCCTTGTGAGCGTCGATTATTATGAGCGGGGCATGAACTTTACTTCCCGCACCGCTGTCGAACACCTGTCGCCACAACACGAGGTGGCGGAAGGGGTCATCAGTATAAGTTCAAAAGAGGCGGGCGGTTTTCTAAAAACAGTCACCCTTGCGCCCAAAGGCGATAAAGCGCTTCCATTAGGCAACGCAGTTATTTATCTCTATCGTTCATCAGACGCCAAGAAAGATTTTTCGGCTCCTATGAGCAAAAGCGCTGAGGGAGAATATTCGGCCTCTGTCCAGTTTCCGCTCAAAGGAATTTGGGATATCATCGTCGAGATCAACAACGACGCCAGCAAGGAGCGGGGCGCAACGTACGCCCGGCGTATTGAAGTGACGCGATAAAGCAGATGCCAGAGCCACCTCCCGGCGATTATTGCGGTCATTGCGGGCTTCCCCTTCCATCACGTCCTGTCCTGGAAAAAATCGATGGCGGTGAGTGGCGTTTTTGTTGCGGCGGATGCCGCCGTGTCTGCCTCGCTCTATTTGAAGCGGGACTACAAGGCTATTATGATCGAACAAACCAGAGCGAAACACGGGCGCCGCCACCTTCGTTGCGCGAGCTCCCTTCTCTATACGATATTAAAGACCTGCTTGACGATATCTCGTCCGGCAAGGGGGACGGCGACCGCCGCGAAGCGACTCTTCTTGTGGAGGGGCTCGATTGCGCCGCCTGTGTCTGGGTCATCGAGCGGGCGATGGCCGCCACACCTGGAGTCTTGTCTGCGGAAGTTAACCTGACACACAAACGGTTGCGTCTTTGCTGGGACCAACAGCGCGCTCCCCTTTCCACTCTTCTTAAACGGCTCTATGATGTTGGCTACGTGGTCGTGCCGTACACCGCCGGTGTGGCCGAAGAAGCGGCGCGCCGGGCGGGGCGGGCGGCGCTCTACCGGCTCGGATACGCCGGATTCGCGACCATGAACCTGATGTGGCTCTCGGTCGCCCTATGGACAGGCGCCGACAGTGGCTCTTTTGTTGTTTTTTTTCGTATGAGCGAAATGGCTCTGGCGACTCCGGTTCTCTTCTATTGCGCCTGGCCCTTTTTGCGGGGCGCCGTCGCCGGAATACGGGCAGGCGCTCTCACAATGGATCTGCCGGTCGCCCTGGGCGCAAGCTCGGTCTTCG
>DRJW01000436.1 GCA_011052055.1 Nitrospirota bacterium | reverse complement strand
CTCGCCTGACGGCTTTTCGCTCGATTTCGCTACGAAAGCGCTTTTTAGAGGTTCCCTTGAGCCGGACATTTTCTCAAAAGAGACAAGATGAGGACGGGCCGGTAAACTCCTGCTTATTTATCCCCCTTTTTCTTGTAAACTTTTCTTTTATGAAGGTCACCGCGCCTGCTTACAAGCCGGTCGAGAAATAAAAGACCGTCGAGATGATCGATCTCGTGCTGGACGGCCCTCGCCTCATATCCCTCCATCTCATACTTTTGCTCATCGCCCGCCTCATCCATCGCTGATAATTTTATACGCTCGGCCCGTATCACCGACCCTGTGTAATCTGGCACCGACATGCACCCTTCCCTGCCGACGGCGTATCCATCCCATGACAAAATCTCCGGATTTATAAGAACAAGCCGTCCGTGGCTTTTAATATCCGGCTTGGAGGAGACATCGATAATGGCAAGCCGCAGTAAACAGCCGGTCTGTGGAGCGGCTATCCCGACGCTTCCGGGGCCGGAGCGCATCGTCTCTTCCAGATCTTTTATAAAAGTGAGCAGTTTTTCATCGATATCGATCACCGGCTCTGCGACCTGCTTGAGGCGCTCGTCGGGAAAGGTGAGAATTTTCAGAACTGACATTTATAACAAACTACTGCAATCAGGCGTAAAGTGTGTCTATCGGTTTTATGCTCGCTTCCACGCCCTCTTTCAAAATGCCATCAAGGGCGGATCGAAGCGGACCGACGCCTTTTTGCGCCACTCCTTCGATATGCATTATGTAGATAGGTTTGTCATCGGTTCCCGCTACGTCCGATTCGAGATGGAGAATGTTCAGTCCGGCTTCAAAAAGAGCTCCTGCGGCTTTGGCCACTATACCGGCCTTGTCGGCTCCCGATAGTGTGACGACAACATCCGGCTCGACATGGCTGTGCAGTTTGCCTTCGATAAGATCCACATGGACGCGCAGGGAAAGAGATTCGGCCACCGGTTTTAGCATGGCCTTTAAAGACTCTGGCGACCCTGCGTAATCGGCCATCATCATGATGGTAAAATTCCCGCCGATACGTATCATGGACGTTTCCCCAAGATTACAGCCGCCCTCGAACAGCGCCTCGGTGACCCCTGCCACAATCCCCGGCCTGTCTTCGCCCACGATGGTCAGCATATGCCATTTGCCCATTTCTTAATAACTCCCGTTCTGGTTAACTTATCACGGTTTCACCGGTGCGCCTGTTTCGCCGACTGTAAGGTCATCCGCAATGTTAAAAGATGCGGCCTTTAACGTTTTTACAGCTTTAATAAACCCTTCCCTGCTTCCGCCATACGGGTCGGGAATTTCAATCTCTTCATGTCCGTCGAGAAACTTCCCCATCATGACAGTTTTTCCAACAGCAGACGGCCTTAAATCAACTACGGCGCCATAGTGGTATTTTTCCATCACGATAACAAGGCAGGCAGAGTCGATCATCCCGCCGGTCAGGCGCCTGGCCCGGTGGGCGCCCATATCTATACCGAGGCCCGCCATCGTTTCGACAGCGCCCTGCGCCGCTAGATTTCCGTCTCCTGCTATAGTTCCGGCTGATTCCACGACAATATCTTCTTGTTTTAGCTGTTTAAATCTTTCCTTCAGCAGATATTCGGCCATAGGAGAGCGGCAAAGGTTTCCCGTGCAGACAAACAAGACCTGGCGCAACTTCTTAGCTATCCAGACATTTATCGAACGGATCGACGCTTTCGTACGGCCCAAGAGTGGTCATCTTCACCTTCGCCGGATCAAGGTATGCGGCGGCGGCGGTGTTTACCATCTCAAGCGTCACAGAGTCGATCTCGGCCACAAACTCCTCCGGGGTTTTGACTTTCCCGTAGAGCGTTTCGTAAGCGGCGTAGTAGTTGGCCACGGCCATCGGATTTTCAATCGACAGGTCGAAGCTCCCCTTTATGTTTTCCTTGCCCCTTTCCAGCTCTTCGGGCGTGATCCCCTTCTCTTTCATCTTTCTTATCTCCGCCATGACGCAGGTGATCGCCTCTTCGAGCTTATCTACGTTGATCCCGGCGGACACCTGGAGCGAGCCTGCGTCGGTGAACGCCTGGCGCGACGCCCTTATGTAATAGGCCAGCCCTCTTCGCTCCCTGATCTGGTAGAAAAGACGGGAAGACATCGTGCCGCCCAGAATGTTTGTAAGGACTTTGAGGGCCGGTTGATCCGAGCTCGAATCGCCGGGGATCGGAAATCCAAGAACGAAATGAGCCTGCTCGATCTCTTTTTTACTGTGAGCGCTTCTTACCGATGTTTTCTGGACAAACGGATCGGCTTCTATTTTGTCCCCTGTTTGGGTAAAAGTAAAAAACTTTTCGGCAAGCTTAAGGTTCTCATCATGGGTAATCGCGCCTGCGGTGACCAGAGCGCAATTTCCTGAAGCGTAATGAAGCGCCCGATAATCAAGAAAATCGTCCCTTGTTACGGAGTGAATTACTTTTTCCGGGCCTGCGATATCCCACCCTATCGGCTGGTCACCATAAAAATGGAGTTTAAAATCCATCTGGACGCGGCTCATCGGATCGTCGTTGTACATCCTGATCTCCTCGACGATCACGCCCCGCTCCCGGTCTATCTCCTCTTGATCGAATTTCGATTTTAGTATCATGTCCGAAAGAACGTCATATGCGATCTGTTTTTTGGACATGGACAGTTTCACAAAATAGGCCACCTTCTCCTCCCCGGTGAAAGCGTTAAAAGAGCCTCCCACAGCGTCGATAGCGCTGGCCACAGCCATAGCGTCCGGGTAAGTCTCCGCGCCCTTGAAAAACATATGCTCCATAAAATGTGAAAGGCCGTTGATCGAAGCAGACTCGTAACGGCTTCCGACGCCCACCATCACCATCACGGTCACAGAGCGGGAAGCCGGCATCGGAATGGTCAGAACTCTCAGGCCGTTATCCAGAACGTTTTTTTGATATGAATTATCGCTGTTCACTTCTATACTCCTCAAAGTCGCTGTTAGCGGCGAGATTTAGGACTTTAACTCAGAATATACGCATATTAACCTGTTTACAGGGAGCCTGCTCTAATAAATTCGCTTTCCCTGAGAGAAGGTTAGGTTACAATATTTATACTTTTATAAGCTAAAGCAGAAATGTTAACCAATAAGGCCACAGTTCTCGACAATCTTCCTTTCACCATTGAGCCGGAGCGGGTATTGCGGGAGATGAGAGTGCCCCGTATAAAGACTATTGAGGAAATTGAGGAAAAGCCGCTCGCCGAATCTGTTAAAGGCGCCATCGACAAAGCTTACGGTCTTATTCACGGTCGTGGAGTTTTCACGACGTTTCGATTGAATGGCGTGGACGGTAACACGATTTTGAGCGACGATGCGGGCAGTCTTTTCAAAGGCGCCAATATGGTCAAGCTTTTGGGCGGGTGCGACTTCGCCACTTTAATGGCGGCGACAATCGGCCCTGATCTGGAAAACGAAGTGGAGCGGATACAAAAAGCCGGAGAGCTTACGGACGCCTACGCGCTTGAGATGGTGGGCGGGTGGATGGCCGATTATATGGCGGATAAGGTGGACGAGTTTGTCGAGCGGGCGGTAGAGAAGGCGGGGTATAAACGAACCATGCGTTTTTCGCCAGGATACGGCGACTGGAGCCTGGACAATCAACCAGAGACGATCCGTCTGTCACAGGCGGGAAAAATTGGAATAACGCTTACCCAGACAAACATTATGATGCCGCGCAAATCGGTTTCCGCCGTCATAGGATGGGAGAGGATGGGCTGATGACAAACCTGTTAGATACGCTAAATAGCAAAATTATGATCCTCGACGGATCCATGGGAGCTCTTCTTCAGGGGCGCGGCCTGCCCTACGGTTACGCTCCAGACCTATGGAACCTGGAAAAACCGGGCGCCGTAAAAGACGTGCACGCCCAGTACGCCGGGGCCGGATCCGATATTGTCCTGACCAACACTTTTGGCGCTTCGCGTCTTCGCCTCGCCGAATATAACGCGCAAAACGATTTAAAGCAGATAAACCGCATCGCCGTGAAACTGGCCAGGCAAGGCGCGCCCGACTGCCTTGTCGCAGGCGATGTGGGGCCTCTGGGCGCGATCATGGCCCCCACCGGCTCGATAGGTTTCGACGAGGGCGTGGCCATTTTCAAAGAACAGATCGAAGCTTTGATATCAGCCGGGGTGGATTTGATAATCATAGAGACCATGTTCGACCTGATGGAGATCAAGGCGGCGGTGGTGGCGGCCAATGAAGTGAGAGGCCAGACCCCCCTTATCGCCTCGATGACTTTCAGCGCCGACGGCGTCACCGACACCGGAGCCGATCCTGTGACCGCAGTATCTGTTCTTGAAGGACTGGGGGTCGATATCATCGGCGTTAACTGCTCGACCGGGCCGGAGCCGATGGTGGCGGTGGTGGAGTCAATCGCGGCGGCCACTTCTCTGCCCATCGCCGTGGAGCCTAACGCAGGACTTCCGGTAAACAGGGGCGGCGTCACTATATTTGAGACACCAATGGAAAAAGTGGCCGAATACGCCATTCCTTTCGCGCATGCCGGGGCCAATATCATCGGCGGTT
>DRJW01000435.1 GCA_011052055.1 Nitrospirota bacterium | reverse complement strand
TGAAACATCTTACTATCTGGTAATAGCGATCCATCCCGGCGACCATGAGTAACTGTTTGAATAGCTGGGGAGACTGGGGGAGAGCGTAAAAACTGCCCTGGTTTACGCGGCTTGGCACCAGATAATCGCGCGCTCCTTCCGGTGTCGACCTGGTGAGCATGGGGGTCTCCACTTCGATAAAACCGCACGATTCAAGATACCTTCGGACGACGCAGGACACTTTGCTTCGCATCACCAGGTTTTGCATAAGGGGGCCGCGTCTTATTTCCAGATAGCGGTATTGGAGCTTCATAGCCTCGCCCGGAGGCTCATTCTCATCGATCATAAAAGGAGGAGTTTTGGACGGGTTGAGTATTTCGGCTTTATCGACATACACCTCCACTTCGCCGGTCGCAAGCTTGGAGTTTACCGTCCCTTCCGGCCTCGCAGAGACTTCTCCCTCAATTTTCAGCACATATTCGGTACGAATCAAATGCGCCAGTTTATGCGCCGCTTCGTCTATCTGCGGGTTGAGGGCCACCTGTGTCACGCCGCTCCTGTCGCGCAGATCGACAAAGACCAGGCCGCCATGATCGCGCCGTTTATGAACCCAGCCTGTGAGTATTACCGTATTACCTATATCTAAAGCGCGCAGTTGACCGCAGGTATGTGTGCGGCCTCCCTTAATTAAACCGGACAAGGCGTCTCCTTTATTTTCAGGGAACCAATAAAAAGTGTTTATTATAATCCAATAAAAAATTGGCAAGATGGATAAATATGCCAGAGAAGAGTATAGCCGAAACAATAGAGACAAAGCCTGCTTTTTACGCCGTTCTCATGCTTTCAGCGGGGATTGTTTTAGGAAGGCCTTTATCGTCCGATCCTTTCATTTTATTAATTGTAATCTCCGCCGCGCTTTTCGCCATTATTACCGCTCCTTCGTCTGCGCGGGCGCTGTTCATAACATCTGTTATAGCGGGCGCCTGTTTGATCCTTATCCATGACAATTATCCAGAGCCCAAAAACGACGTGTCGCGCTATACCTCCGGCAGAAAAAAAGTAGAAGTCGAAGCGGAGTTCCTGCGCCTTGATTCTGAGCGAATAAAATATGACCGATATTTGTTTAGAGTTATCTCGGTGGATGGCGCCCGTGTGTCCGGAATTCTCCAGGCAAGCGCAAGATCGCGAAAACTAAAGCGCGCGCTTGCTGGCGACAGGTTCATGCTTAGTGACGTGACCCTTAAAAAGATACATGGTTTTCGTAATATCGGAGGTTGGAGTTACCGGCAGTATATGCGTGATCTTGGAATCGGCGCGAAGCTTGGCGGCGTTAAGGATAAAAATATCCGGTATCTCGAATCGGACTGGAAATGGAGGCGCCCGTTCGAAAAACTTAAAAACAGACTCAGGAAAAATATCACCGCCGAAAGAACAGACGTGACCGCCGTGATGAACGCCATGCTGATCGGCGACCAGGGGCAGGTGACACCCAGGCTTCGCGACATTTTCTCCCGCGCCGGAACAGCTCATCTGCTGGCCGTCTCCGGCCTTCATGTCGGCTTTATCGCGGCGCTTAGTTATTTCATTCTGAAAGTCCTGATTTTTTATTTAATCTACCCTTTCAAATACCGTTGGGCGTCGGCAGGTGTTCCGATGCGCCTCGCCGCTATCGGCGCGGTTTTGATTGTCGTAGGATACGGATTGCTTACCGGGCCGAGGATTCCGTCACTTCGAGCCATGATAATGGTAAACAGTTATTTATTAGCTGTCGCTCTTGGCAGGGGCCGGGATTTTTATGGCGCTTTTGCCACCGCGATGTTCGTTGTCTTATTGCTTATGCCCTGGTCGGTTTTCATGGCCGGTTTTCAACTCTCTTTTAGCGCCGTTTTTTTTATCGCGGTTTTTTTGGAGCGATGGTGGAAACCAGTTCATTATCAAGAGCGGACTGTGGATGATCTTACGCCGGTATGGTGGCGGGCGATTTACGCTAAATTCCCTCTAATCGGCTCATATACAGCCATGTCGCTGTTCGCCACGATAGGAACCGCGCCTATTGCCGCCTATCACTTCAACATCATCCCGTTTTACTCTGTTTTCATAAATACCCTCTTGACGCCCGTTGCGTCCGTCGCCGTCCCGCTCGGCATGGCCGGGTCTTTAATTTCAAGCCCGTTTTTGATAAATATCACCTCTTATCTCACAGGGTTTATAATCGACATGACCCGTTGGACCGCCGACGCGCCCTTCTCGTATCGCTATATACCATCGATTCCTCCCGTCTCGCCGATCTTCTATTACAGTATAATCGCGCTCTTTATCCTGCTTAAACCGGGACGTTGGCGCAGAAAGATTATCGCAATTGCGTCTGTTGCTCTTGCCATCAGTCTCACCTTAAAACCGCTCGGCTCATATTTCGATCCTGACCTGACGCTAAGGTTCGTCGATGTCGGCCAGGGTGACAGCACGGTGGCCCTGTGGCCCAACGGCGGGGCTCTTGTTATCGACGCGGGAAACAGGTTTCCGAACTTCGATCTGGGACGCTCTATCGTGGCGCCTGTCTTATGGCGATCCCAGCGCGCGAGGTTGGAAGCTGTTTTCGCGACACACAGCAACATGGATCATATCGGAGGCATACCGGGGCTGATTCAAAGAGTCCCTACAGCCATGCTGGGGACGCATAAAAAAGTATCTGGCTACAGGCCGTTTAACCTTCTTCGCGCCCAGGCGTTGATAAACGGGATATACAACCCGCTAAAGGCAGGTGACCGTTTTGATTTCGACGGAGGCCTGAGCGTTGAAGTTTTGAATCCGCCTTCCGGCCCCCTTCCCTATAAAGACACCTCTAATAACCGGTCGCTTGTTTTAAAACTGGTTTATGGTGATGTCCGCATATTAACTGTGGGGGACATTAGCTCGAAAGTCGAGCGGTGGCTGGTGGATTCCGGCGCTAATATATCGGCTGATGCGCTCAAAGTCGGGCATCACGGCTCGAAAAACTCCAGTTCGGAAAAATTTCTGAAGGCTGTAGGCGCGAAATACGCGGTGATAAGCGCAGGGTACAACAACCGGTACAGGCATCCGAGCCCAATAGTCCTCGACCGGCTCAAAAAGGCGGGTATGAAAATTTACCGGACAGACATCGACGGCGAGGTGGTGATGAGAACCGACGGGGAAAAAATAGAATTTACAACTTTCGTCAAAGCTAACACGAAATAGTTCCGCTCCCTTATTGTCCTGTCACCCCGGTCTCTCAGAGCCGGGGTCTCGCCAGATTCCGGATCAGACCCGGCATGACAATGGTGGGATCGGAATGACACATATAGATAAAAGAGAGATTGCCGCAGTCGCTAACGCTTCTTCGCAATGACATTGTGTTGATTCGTCATCCTGAGTCCTTCGAAGCTCAGGATATATATTTTTTCAAATCGGGAAAAAACATAAAGTCCCCTAAGGATATTGCCTTTTGCTTTACGCACCCTCCCCTTAATCCCCTCCCGTCGAGGGAGGGGTGTTTTGAATAGAGCACAGCCCCGTTACGGGTGTGCCCCAGCCACCTCATTCGCAATGACATCTTTTTATCGAACAGTCAGTTTCTTGTATTTGCTTCTTCTGTTTTCTTGCCTGCCGCCCAGCTCTTTTTTGCGGACTTGTTCATATTCCGCATAATTGCCCTCGAACCAGCGAACCTTCCCCTCTCCTTCGAACACTAAAAGATGGGTGCAAATCCGGTCGAGGAAAAACCGGTCGTGGCTTATCACCATGACGCACCCGTTAAACTGAAGTATGGCGTCCTCAAGATTGCGAAGTGTGGCAACGTCGAGATCGTTGGTCGGCTCGTCGAGAAGAAGCGTGTTTCCGCCCCGGCGGAGGAGCTTTGCCAGATGAACCCTGTTCCGCTCGCCGCCCGACAGGTCGCCCACTTTTTTTTGCTGATCGGCCCCTTTCAAATTAAAGCTCGCGACATAGGCGCGGGAGTTGACCGTCTGCCCCGCCATTTCGATATAGTCTGTCCCGTCCGTTATCTCCTCGAAGACCGTTTTTTCGTCGTTTAGATGATCCCGGCTCTGATCCACATACGATAGATTCACGGTCTGCCCTTTTTTTATCTCTCCTTCCGAAGGCTTCTCGTGTTCCACAATAATCCGGAATAAAGTGGTTTTGCCCACACCGTTCGGGCCGATAAGCCCCACTATGGCGCCCCTTGGAACAATGAAACTGGAATCGGTAAAAAGGCTTCGCTCCTCGAAATTTTTACCAAGATTAACAGCTGTGATCACATCCTGGCCAAGAGGCGGGCCGGGAGCGATCTGGATATCGAGAGAGTTTTTTTCGATGTTTGGTTGCGACGAGACCAGTTTTTCATATTCCTTTATCCGGGCTTTGCTTTTGCCCCGCCTTGCGCCGGGAGCGGAGCGCATCCATTCCAGTTCTTTTTCAATATGCCTTCTATGGCTCCCCGCCTGTTTCTGGGCGTTGGCCAGCCTCGCGGATTTCTGCTCTAGCCACGCGGAATAGTTTCCTTCAAACGGAATCCCCTTCTTGTTATCGAGCTCAAGTATCCATTTGGTTATGTTGTCAAGAAAATAGCGGTCATGTGTGACCACTATGACGTTGCCCGGATAATCACGCAGAGCGCCCTCCAGCCATTCTACGGTTTCGGCGTCGAGATGGTTTGTCGGCTCATCGAGAAGAAGGATATCCGGCTTTGTAAGGAGGAGTTTGCAAAGGGCGACCCTTCGTATCTCGCCACCCGACAGTTTGCTCACATCCAGATCATCGGCCGGCAAAACAAGAGCGTCCATGGCCACCTCCACCTGCCTGTCGAGCTCCCATCCGTCCACCGCGTCTATGGCGTCCTGGAGCCGCCCCATTTTTTCCAGAGCTTTTTCCATTTCGCCGTCAGACATCGGGCTGGACATGGAGTCGCTGATTTTCTGGTAATCGTCGGTAAGAGCCTTAATCTCCAGGAACGCCTCCTCCACGTTTTCCCTGACGGTCTTGTCCCGGCTCAACACAGGCTCCTGGGGCAGGTAGCCAATTTTTATCCCTTTCATAGGATCGGCTGTTCCTGAAAAGTTGGTCTCCACGCCGGCCATAATCTTGAGCAAAGTCGATTTGCCAGAGCCATTTTCTCCCACGATTCCGATTTTGGCGCCGTGATAAAAGGAAAGGTTGATGTTTTCAAAAACAGTTTTCTGACCATATGTCTTGGAAAGTCCGCTGATGGTGTAAATATATTCGCCTGCCATTTTTGTTTTTTTCTTTCCTGGTTTAGTAAGATGTTTCGATGAGAAGTTGCGCCCTTTTTTATACCATGCTAAACTTCAGGGGACTAATAATAAACTTGGGCCTTTGCTATGACGCTTAAACATCTTTTTACGCTGGCGGTTGTTCTGGCAACGTCCACCTTTGCAAACGCGGGCGACGTTTCAACCTACTCAACGTTCAAAGTCACTTTTAAAACGTTATCGTGCGAAGGCTCCGAGGGGTTCGGGTCTGTGGATGTCGATAAAATCTTGAAGATAGAAAGCTCCAAATGCGAGAAAGGCGACCCTGTAGCCAAAGTGTATCAAATACTGGTAAACAGCAGGCCGGGCGCGTCATACGCTTATTTAGTCTTCACCACCACCGAAAAGGAAGCGGAGCGTATCATGAAAGGGGTTGACCGGTTCCAGGAGGATAAGGCCCAGAGTCTTCGTAACAGCCCCAGGATTATAATCGATAGATAGACTATTACTGCGCGCCTATAATCTGGTGAGCCGGGTTTCATC
>DRJW01000434.1 GCA_011052055.1 Nitrospirota bacterium | reverse complement strand
CCTCTCCCCAGCTCTCCCGTACCCGGTCAATAGTCTTCGCGACCTTTTTCAGGTCGCTTAGACCGGTGGAAAGAATAAGAGGTTTGCCGTATGTCAGCATCAAATCAACGAGGGGGAAATAACCAAGGTCTCCCGACGCGATTTTCAACCCGTCCATATGAGGCGCCAAAGCAATGGCGCTTTCACGATCCAGAGCAGTGGCGACAACTCCAAGCCCCAGCGAACGCGCCTCGCCGGCCAGTTCGATGAAGATTTCTGGCGCCAATTCATATCTTTTGAGCTGTGCGAACCGCTTCGGATCGTTGCGGCTGATATACCTATCCGTTCGAAAAACCTGGAATTTTATTACATCAACTTTACAGTCAGCCGCTTTGCGCACCAGCTCGCTGGCGACAGCCGCGCTCCCTTCATGGTTGTTTCCTATCTCGGCGATAACCAATGGTCTGGCTCCGCTGTCGCAGGTTCCGATTTTCATGGGTTACAGGTGCAGGTGATAGACATAGGTTGACGCGCAGAGACGAAACCCGATGGATTCGTAGAGCCGCGTCGATAAAATATTGATGAGTTGTGTTCCTACCAAAAGCCGATCCCTCTTTGCGTACCGGGTTTCGATAAACCGGATCATGGTCCGGGCGATCCCACGACGGCGGAATTTCTCCGCCACCGATATCAGGTCGATGGCTATACTCTTGCCGTCAGGGTCGTCTATAAGCTGGGCGAAGCCAGCTATGTCCCCATCACACCGGGCGACCACCATAGCATCGCCCCGAAGTCTTTTGAAAAAGTTGCGCGCCCATTCTGCCTTCACCCGCTCTGCCGTCTCACGGCTAAAGAACGGATCCATATGAAATCGTGGGTAGATAAAGCCTCTACGGGCCACAGCGACAACCCCATCCTCGTCATCGGCGTTAGCGAAACAGACCCCCTCCTGCTCAACGTCCCCGATAGCGCCGGCTGGTGTCTTGGAAAAGGTGACGTTCGTTTCTATGAGTGAAAAACCAAGAGATTCAAGCGCCCGTATCTTGGCGAAATCGTCTGTTTGAGCCTTGGCATAGCAAAAAGCGGGTGGCGACGGCAGTATAACGTTCCCCGTTGCGGCGTCGGCGACCAGGCGGTCATCGACAACAGCCCGGTATGTGGGCTTTTCCAATACTGATGTAAGCCAAGGATCGGAGATGATCGAATGAGAAATTGTTACCTGCGCAGAAAGGGGTTCGTAGTCGTGATCTAGAAATGCTTCTTCATGGCGTCCCGATACCAATCGATATATTTCGGCAGGCCGATCTCGATGGGAAACGCCGGTTCATAACCAATCAGCCTCTTGGCCTTGTCGATGGAAAGGGTGCCCCGGTCGGGAGTCAGATTATCCTTGGGAGTATAGTTGACCCTGGCGTCGGGAAACTGCTTGCGAATAATGTCCACCACTTCGGCCATGGAGCGCCCCTGACCATAGGTGATATTAAAAATTTCGTTCACGGCCTTCTTGCTGGTTAGTACCTTGACAACGCCATTTATCATATCGTCGATATAGGTGAAGTCGAGACGGTCATTGCCATCCCCATGGATGGTGATCTCCTCATTCCTCAGCGAATTTTCGGCGAATATCTGGAGCACCCTTCTGCTGACGCAACGTTCGCCGTAGAGGGCGGACGGACGAATAATGGTATAGGGAAGATTGAATACCTGATTATAGGCGATAACCAGCTTTTCCCCCGAAAATTTCAAGGCGCCGTAGATGCCCAGCGGCTCGCAATGCGTATCTTCGGTGACCGTTTCTTCGGTGAAGTGCCCGTATACCATGCTAGACGAGAAAAAGATGAAACGCTCCACATAGTCTCTGGAGCAATCGAGGGCGTTTTCAAGTGTGCGCAGGCTGTGATCAAAAGTTGAAAAAGGGTCCTTGTTCGATTTCCCGGCGTGGGAAACGGCCGCAAGCTGAATAACTATGTTCGGCCTGATCTTGGTGAAGAGATGGGACAGAACAGCATAATCACGCGCATCAGCCACCTCAAGGCCGACCCCGGCTTTGAAGAGAAGTTGCAAACGTTGATTGAGGATGTCGTAATAAAGCTCCTGGTTTTTATTGGACGGGTCTAGAGCCGCAAACGAGAGCAGGTTGTTGACCTGCAACCCGTCGATGACCGCCACCTTAGCGCCCAGTCCAGCCAAAGTTATGGCCATGTTGTGGCCGATGAACCCGGCGCCGCCAATTATCAAAATCTTTTTGTCTTTTAATGACTCCATATTTCTACTTACCTTTTACCTTAAAGCCATTTTTAATGTATTTACGATATAGATCATATCATCTTCGTCCAAATGCGGCCCCACCGGCAAGGCGATGGATTGATAACTGATACGGGCCGCTTGCGGGAATGTCTCTTTGCCGAAGCCGTACTTCTCGCTATAGTAACTCATATGGGGAACTGGCCGGGGATAGTAAACGCTGGTTCCCACGCCCTGGTTTTTGAGATGTTTGATAACCTCGTATCGCCTCTTCGCCAGGGAAGGGCTTAGAACCGCACAGAGGCAGTAGTGGGCCGCGACCATGCCGGTGTCATCGCCGCTGTCGAGGGGGGTCACTTCGTCCATTTGCCGCAGGGCGTCATAAAGAACAGTGTAGTTTTTCCGCCGCTGATCCAGAAAGCCTTTCAAGCGCGATACCTGCACAATGCCGATGGCCGCCTCAATTTCGTTCATCCGGTAGTTATAGCCGAGCATGGTAACGTCGTAGACTCCAGGTATGGGGCGCTCGCTTACCGTCCGGTTCACTCCGAAGGCTTTTTGCCGCTCCATTTTGGCCGCCATATCGTCCCGCCGGGTGATGACCATGCCCCCTTCGGCGGTGGTCATATGTTTGACTGGATAAAACGAAAAGGCGCCCATATCGCCATGCAACCCAGTGTGAACGCCCCTGAAGGCCGCGCCGACAGATAAGGCGCAGTCCTCCACCACGAAAAGGCCGTGTTTGTTTGCGATCTCCATCAACCGCCCCATATTAACAGGCTTGCCGAGGAAATGGACAATGGATATGGCGCGGGTTCGTTCAGTAATGGCTTCTTCCACCTGGTCAAGATCGATGTTTCCCGTGATTGCTTCGGCGTCTACGAAAACGGGAGTGGCGCCGGTATATTCAACGGCGTGGGCGGTGGCGGTGTGGGTTTGCGCCGGGACAATCACCTCGTCCCCTGCTCCGAGCCCCAGGTAAAAATAGCCCAGGTGCAGACCGGCTGTACAGGAGGACACCGACAGCGCGTAAGGCGCGGAAGTAAAATCGGCGAAGACTTTTTCAAACGCTTTTCCACGCGGCCCATGCGCCAGAATGGGTCCGTCAAGGGTGTCGAGAACCGCCTGGCGCTCCTCATCCCCCAAAATCGGTTTTCCAAAAGGGATGGTTTTTTCGTTCATAGATATTCCACCGTTACAGGTCCTCCTTTTTTCACAGACTCATCGATGGCGAAACAGACCGCCATCGAGTCAAAAATTTCATCTCTCGTAACAACCGGCTTCGCATCGCCGGTTATTGTATCTAGAAAATTTAAAAACAGGTCGCCCTTGTCTACCCCCGGATAAGAATCGGAAATCAAGTCTGGTTTTTCCTCCTGCTCGCAGGATCGATACAATTCCGCATCGCCCCGATTGTTAATAAACGTCCCGGCGTCGCCGTATACCCGAAAGGGATGGAAATGCGGGTAGACACAGCCGAAGTTGGCCGCCATTTTTCCGATAAGTCCGCTTCTGAAAGAGAGGAGGGACGACACGTAATCGTTGTAGCGAAAGCCGGTGTCACGCGTGACGATGTTGGAGCCATAGGCCATCACCTCGTTAATGCGTTCACCGGCAAGCCAGAGCATCTGGTCGATAAGATGCACGCCGCCACCGTTGACGATAGAATAAAACGCCTGTTGGCCGCGCCATCCATCGATGATCTTGCTAAGACGCCCATAGTTGTAATCCCCTTCCATCGCGTAAAGTTCGCCCAGCTGACCTTGCTCGATAAGCTCCTTGAGACGCATAAACCGGGCCGAAAGGCGCAATATCAGGTTCGAGAAGAAGAGCTGGCCTGGGCGGCGCTCGATTTCATTGCGCAACTCCTTAGCTTCGTGAGCAAAGATGCAGACAGGCTTTTCGACAAAAACATGTTTCCCATTCTTTAGCGCAATCATGGTCTGTTCGTAATGATTGTCGTCGTAGGAGGCGATGACAACCACATCGATGGCAGGATCGCAAAGAACTGCGCCGGGGTCGGTGGTTGTGGCCGCTCCGGGGTGCTGGGCCGCTATCTGGCCGAGCCGCTCTTTTGAGATATCGCACAAATAAGTGACGACGCTTTCTTGATGAGAGGCGCCTGCCCTGGCATGCGCCTCCCCCACCCCGAGCCCGATTACACCGATGTTAAGAGGCATTGGTCATCCCCCCACAATGCGATAAGCCGGATGAGGATAGATAAACCCTCCCCGGCTGTTCGACACCTGATCGACCGCGCTGACCGATGAAGGTCTGATATCGAGCTTGAGACCCCCCAAAAACCCAGGGGCGATGGAGCTTGGATGATTGTCGAACGCTTTACCTGCGACGCCGAGCACGGGGCGGATTTCATAGGAGCCGTAGTTGAGAAGCCGCGCTGGAAACCGCACTTCGAGGGTGTGTCTTCCTTCAGGCCAGGCGCCGGGCGCTTCGCTCACATCCCGTGTATCGGAGCTCCAGACAATTGTGTCATCGGCCAGTGTAATGAAGGTGTCAAGATGAACAGAGCCGATGGAGAGATCCCGCACGGTAAACTCGATTTCTACCACGATCTCGTCCTCCGGCCCAAACAGCGATGAGAGACGGTAGTCGCCAGTCTTAAGACTGATACGATTAAGCTGGGCCTTTTTTGAGTCGTCATCGTCAAAAAGACGCTCCTGCCGGGGGGCCTTCTCGGCCAGATAGGCGGTAATCACCTCATCGGGAGTCCCGTCGTTGATGATGGAGCCTTGCTCCATATGCAGACAACGATTACACAAACGTTTGATTTGGTCCAGTTGGTGGCTGACGAAGATGACTGTCCGGCCCTCGCTACACATGGTATCGACCTTGCCGAGACATTTGTTTTGAAATTCAGCGTCCCCCACCGCCAGCACTTCGTCAAGTAGCAGAATATCCACGTCGAGATGGGCCGCTACCGCGAACCCGAGCCGGACCGTCATGCCTGACGAATATCGTTTCACCGGTGTATCGATGAACTTCTCCACTCCAGAGAAGGCGACGATCTCGTCAAATTTCCTTTTTATCTCTTTGCGGGTCATGCCAAGAATAACGCCGTTGAGATAGATATTTTCCTTGCCGGTCAGCTCCGCGTGAAATCCTGCGCCTACTGAAAGGAGGGTAGCCACCCTGCCCTGGATATGGATGCATCCTGATGAGAGGGTGGTGATTCGGCTAAGAACCTTGAGTAGCGTAGTTTTACCGGCGCCGTTGCGGCCGATGATACCCAGTTTTTCTCCCCGCGCAACTTCGAAGCTTACGTCCTTGAGGGCCAGGAATTCTTCGTGGGTAGCTCCTCCTTTTACCACGCGCCGATGTTTGACGCTGTTTTTGATGCGTCCCAGGATCAGGTCGTTGAGGGAGTCGGGCCGCCCGCTGGCGTCGTGCCAGATGCTATATGACTTGACAATGTTTTCAGCTTTGATGGCGTAAGACATTTCTCTTTATATGACGTCGGGAAAGGTTCGTTCGGCTCGGGTGAAAAACCAGACGCCGCTACTAAAGGTGGCCAGAGTAAATACCACCGAAACGATAAGGGCCGGCATGAAGATATGGTGTTCCCCACCAAGGATGGCCCAGCGAAATCCGTCGATGATTCCTACCATAGGGTTGAGGGAGTAGAGAAGCTGGTATTTCTCCGGCACCACCGAAACTGAGTAACCAACCGGCGAGACGTAGGTCCCGATCTGGGTGATGATGGGCACAATGTCCTTGATATCGCGGAAGCGGACGTTGAAGACAGAGAGCCATAGCCCGATTCCGAGCGACGCCCCCACCGCCAACAGCATGAAGAAGGGAATTGTGAACAGGCGCCAGTCGGGGATGAATTTGTACCATATGAGGATGCCGGCCATAATAACGGAAGTGATTAGAAAGTCGACAAGGTTCACCATGATAGAAGCGAAGGGGAGGATGAGCCGAGGAAAGTAGACCCGTTGCACAAGCGCCGTCGCCCCGGTGACGCTGGTAGTAGAGCTCTGTAACGAACTGGTGAAAAACTGCCACGGCATTAAACCGGCCAGCACCAGCGCCGGATAGGGAACATCTCCCGCTGGAAACTTGGCCAGATAGCCGAAAATAATGGTCATCATGCCCACCGTAAGAACTGGCCGAAAAACGCTCCATGATATACCGAGAAAACTTTGTTTATAGCGGGTTACAATGTCGCGCCAGACCAGGAAAAATATCAACTCGCGAAAACTGATGAAATCGCGCCAGTATTGTGACGCAGAATAGCTAGTGTCGATTGTGACGCTGCTCAGGCGGGCCGTGTGTGTGTGGCCGGCTTCGTCCGTCACAGGCTCTGCTCCGCCACTGTTTCGGTTATTTATAGTGATGGCCGGTGACCTTTGCTGTGATGGAGCGCAAGAGTGACCGGCGCCGACCGCTCTGATAAAAACTCGTTTATCATAAGGGAACCTCTAAAAATCCATTTCTGCTACAATCGGCTGTAAAAGGCGCCATGCTTCGTTGCCGAGTCAAATTCGTTGACGAGCCAAAATCGTCCTCAGAGTAGTTACTACTACGCTTGCGGCTATTTTGTCTCGCAGTCTCGCCTGACGACTTTTCGCTCGATTTCGCTACGAAAGCAATTTTTAGAGGT
>DRJW01000433.1 GCA_011052055.1 Nitrospirota bacterium | reverse complement strand
TCTTGCGATCATTCTGATTGTAGCCGCTCTAATGGCCATTATTATGGACTGGGGGCGGCCAGACAGGGTTCTGGTTCCGTTCTTTCATTTCCAGCCGCGCTCCATGTTTTCGTTAAACGCCATTTTGTATAACAGCTATATGGCGATCGGTTTTCTCTATCTCCTGGCCCAGTTTAAAGAAAATGAAAAATGGACGAAGATACTGGGGTTGGCGGCGGTTTTCATCGCCATCGGCGTTCACTCTGGCACGGGCGCCATTTTCGGCTTTGTTTACGTGCGTGAGCTTTATAACTCTCCGCTATTGGCGCCCAGCTTCATCGCGGCCGCTCTCTCCTCCGGCACGGCGATGATGATAATTGTCCTTCATATCACATTCAAAGCCACCGGAAGAAAGCTGGATGATGAGTTGATCTACAGCCTGGCGAAATTGATGGGCGTCTTCATACTGGTCGTCGCCTATTTTATTTTCATAGAGAACGCAACCAGGTCATACGCCCCTAAAAACTATGAGGCGGCGTCATTTCTCCTTCTCCACGGCGGCAAGTACACCGCCTATTTCTGGTTAGGTCTGATCTTTATGGGGCTTTTGGTTCCGGCTCTGATTGTGTTTAACAAATCAACCAGCAGGTCGGTCAAATGGGTATTGGCCGCCTCCTGGATGCAATTGATCGGCGTTCTTTTCGAAAGATATATCATCGTTATCCCGGCCCAGATCGTGCCTATCGAGTTTTTCCCGGATAAAGAGATTGTATCAAGCTCGTTTCTGGACGGGCAATACGGGCATTACAGCGTATCCCCGATAGAATGGATGTTTTCGCTGGGGTTGATCGGCGTTGTTGTGTTCGGTTACGGGCTAGCCATCCGGCTGTGGCCCATGCTACCGACTGAGGCCGTTTATACTGACCCGGCAAAGCTTAAGCTTGAGTCCGAGCCTGAGAATCTTGAGCCTGGCGAGGCAAAGGACGAAAAAACGACGACCCCGGCTCCAGGGGAAGTCACGAGTTGATCTGTTAATTAAGCGGCGGTATCTTCTTTGTAAATTTTCTTTTTCTTCAGTTTCTCCACCAGAGTCGTCCGGTTTAGCCCCAGAAGAATGGCGGCTTTGTTCTTCACCCAGCCGCACCTTTCAAGAGCCGACATAATCAGCGCTGTCTCGTAACGATCAACAACCGCTTTGAGGTTGATCCCTTCAGGAGGCAGGGTTGTGATGAAGCTAGCCTGCGATTCGTGACTGGCCGGACTTTCAACCTTCAAGGGGTTATTCGAGGGGGTAGAGGTTGAAAGCCCCGGCCCGGTCACATCTTTATCTGTCGTTAAAGAATGGGGAGAAACACCGCTCAGGATTCTGGGAGGAGTATCCACAGCGGATGGCTGGTCGAAACTCGATTTGTCCAGCTCTTTTGGATCGCCAACCAGTAACATATCTTTTGAAAGCTGATCGTCGGGCTTAAGCTCCAGGTTTCTTATTTTTAGCGGCAGATCGGCCTCTTTTATAACGCCGTCTCCTTTGAGAACAACAAGGCGCTCAACAAGATGCTCAAGCTCGCGGATATTTCCTGGCCAGTTGTAGACCCTTAAAAGATTTAAAGCCTCCGGGCTGATTCCGCTTATCGCCCGGTTCTTGCTCTTGTTGAACTTGTTTATGAAATGGCCGATTAAAAGAGAAATATCTTCTTTTCTTTCGCGAAGAGCAGGTACGTCCAGAGGGATAACATTCAACCTGTAAAACAGGTCTTCACGAAAACGCTTTTCGGCGATAGCTTTTTCCAGGTTCTGGTTCGTGGCGGCGACGACCCGGACGTTTACACGGATGGTTCTATTGCCGCCAACCCGCTCGAATTCCTGCTCCTGCAAAACACGCAGAAGTTTTATCTGCAGGGTAGGGCTCATATCGCCTATTTCGTCGAGAAAAATTGTTCCTTTATCGGCAAGCTCAAACTTGCCTATACGCGCTCTTATGGCCCCGGTGAACGAGCCTTTTTCATGGCCGAAAAGCTCTGATTCCAAAAGCTCTTCTGGTATGGCGCCGCAATTTACGGTTATCATCGTGTTCTCGCGCCTGTCGGAGTTATAATGAAGGGCTTTTGCTATAAGCTCTTTGCCGGAGCCGCTTTCTCCTGTAATCAGCACGGTGGAATCGTTATCCAAAAGGCTGGCGATCATCTCCAGAACCGAGGCCAGAGCGCGGCTTTCACCAATGAAGCTCGAAAAATCAGGGGTCTCGACGGCGGTGTTTGCTACGGGAGCCTCTTCGAGATCAATTGCCATATACTTCTCCAATAAAAAGCTGTTTTTCAAACCTGACATCCATCCCGGCAGCCATAACAGCCGTCTGGAAATTGACGCCAAAATCTTGTACCATCAGACTGTTTCAAATTTGATACCAAATATTTGACGGAAAGGCGGGGTTCTCTTGAGAGCTTATAAGCTATTGATATCTGAAGAGAAAATTGCCAGCAAAGTCGATGACCTTGCCCGAAGGATAGCTAGCGGCATGGGAGGCTCAACAACGATTTTGGTTGGTCTGCTCACCGGGAGCGTCGTTTTTTTGTCGGATCTCATGCGGAGGCTCAACCATCACGGCATGTCGCCACAGATAGATTTCATGATTATCTCCAGCTACAAGGACTCGACAGATTCGCCGGGGGAGATAGAAATTGTCCAGAACGTCAGAATAGACGTTAAAGGCAAGACCGTTCTTTTGGTGGACGACATCATAGATACCGGACGCACCATGAGCGCGGCGCGGCGCCTGCTATACGAGAAGGGCGCCTCCAGCGTCGTTATTTGCGCGTTTCTCGACAAACCGTCACGAAGGAAGGCGGATATAAAGCCGGATTACTATGGGTTTGCCATAGACGACCAGTTCGTGGTCGGTTACGGCCTGGACGCCGACAACCGTTACAGAGGTCTTCCGTTCATTGCCACGCTTGAGGAGTGAAAGATAAAAGCCTTTTATATTCAAATAGGTTGATAGGTGTATAGGTGCGCTCAAATCATTTAAGGTGGGCGGTATCGAGTGTGAAAGTGACGGGGCCGTCGTTTATCAGGGACACTTCCATATGCGCGCCGAAAATCCCGGTTTCCGTTGGAATGTTTAGTTTCTGAATTTCCTCAACAAACTGGCCGACCAGTGGTGAGGCGATTTCTGGTACAGCGGCGGCCTCGTAGCTGGGGCGCCTCCCCTTTTGCCAGGCGCCGAGCAGGGTGAACTGGCTTACAATAAGCGCGGAGCCTTCCACGTCGGCAAGAGAGAGGTCGAACTTACCTTCTTCGTTATCGAAAATGCGAAGGTTGACTATTTTATCAGCAAGATATTTTATTTCCCTCGCTCCGTCTCCTCTTTCTACGCCGAGCAGAATCAGAAGTCCCTTGTCGATCATGGCCACAACCTCGCCTTCAACCATCACCTGGGCCTGTGACACTCTCTGGATGACGGCGATCATGAGCCGAGTCCTAATTTACCTGCAAAACGATTTTTTATACTTATGGCCTCCCTCGAACCAAAAAACAGCATAAACCCCGCATAAACAATGATACCAATACTGATCGCAGAAAACAGATGGAAAGCTTTCACAATTAAAACATCGTTATATGCGTAAAACTGTACGATATAACCATACACCGCGCCACCCATTATAACGGATGCGGCCAGCATTATAGATCCTGACCGGGCGATGTTAAACCCGTCTAT
>DRJW01000432.1 GCA_011052055.1 Nitrospirota bacterium | reverse complement strand
ATATCTTGAAATATACATCGCAATGCATCAAGCCATCACCTCATACTTACCAATCCTCCATCTATCTTCACCAGACCGCCACGGGTTGAAAGATACCACAATTCATAAATATCAGATATAGCGCTTGAGGCGCTTTTCGCATCTGTCGATCCTGTTTATCTGCGCAACCTTCAATGATAAACATAATCGCAGTTCGACTTAACGGGCGAGTGCTCGTATAATACGGTGATGTCCGACAGTCTCAAGCAATCAGATCAGCGCCTGACAGACCCGGAGCCTGAGGGCGCCGAGGAAAAGGGGCTCGAATCGAGCCTTCGCCCTGCCAGGATGGCCGACTACATTGGCCAGACCGAGCTTAAGGAAAATCTCGGCGTTTTCATATCAGCCGCGAAAAAAAGGGGCGGCGCGCTGGATCACTGTCTTTTCTACGGCCCTCCCGGCCTTGGCAAAACCACCCTCGCCCATATCATAGCGGGCGAGCTGGAGACAAATGTCAAGACCACTTCCGGCCCGGTGATTCAAAAGCCGGGCGATCTTGCGGCGATCATCACGAACCTTGAGTTAAACGATGTCTTGTTTATCGACGAGATACACAGGCTAAACTCCACCGTTGAGGAGATTCTCTACCCGGCGATGGAGGATTACAAGCTAGACATCATTATCGGACAGGGCCCATCAGCCCGCTCGATCAACCTCAGCTTTCCGCCGTTCACTCTCGTGGGAGCCACAACCCGCGCAGGGCTTTTGACGTCGCCTCTTCGAAACCGGTTCGGGATAACGCACAGGCTCGATTTTTACAGCGCCGGTGAGCTTGCCACCATAGTGAAACGTTCGGCGAAAATACTGGATATTGAGATAGACGAGCAAGGCGCTATGGAGATCGCGTCTCGAAGCCGGGGCACCCCCAGGATCGCCAACCGGGTTTTGCGCCGTGTCCGCGATTTCGCCGAGGTGCGGGCGGGCGGCGTGATCGATAAAAAGACGGCTAACGACGCGCTTAAGATGCTGGCCGTGGACGATAGGGGGTTTGACAAGATGGATCGCAAACTTCTTTTGACCATAATAAAAGATTTTGCCGGAGGGCCTGTAGGCATCGGATCGATCGCGGCGGCAATCTCGGAGGACCGCGACACCATAGAAGATGTGTTCGAGCCTTACCTGATACAGGAAGGGTTCATACAGCGCACATCCAGAGGCAGAGTGGCGACCGACCAGGCGTACGATCATTTCGGTCTGGATCGGATGAAAGTGGCCCAGGGAGCCCTTGAATTGCCTCTGTCGTAGATCTTATTTAAACAAAGGTTCATTGGAGCAATCTTGAAATTCACGGCGGCGATCATCGCTTTTTGCTTTTTTCTCCCGGCTTATACAAAAGTCGAGGCGTCAATCGCCATATCCAGAGAGATGAAAGGGTCTTTTATCACGACTGTCAGGGGAAGCTCCGTCACACAGCCTCCTTACATCCAGGTCATCCGATCCCGCGAAGGCCTTGAATATACCCTGAGCCGTTTCGAGAGGTTTAAGAAAAAAATTACTCAAAAACGGATCGATAAGCTGAGAAAAAAGCTGTCCAACACCAATTACAAAAAGAACATGCTTGTGTGCGTATTCTCACCGCCCATGGACAACTTCAAAATGAATATAAAAAGCCTCGCTGAAAATGAGGATGGGAGCGCCATCGAAGCTATCGTCACATACATCCATAAAATAAAAAATGTAAGGATCCCCCCGTTTAAATCGATCCATTATGTTATGGCTATAATCCCGAAAAGCGATCTTCCCGTAATCCTCAGGTCAGAGGAGATTTTCTCGTCCAAAAACCGGAAAGATACAAAGAAAGTCACGGTGACAGGCAGGCTTATGCTGTTAAACAACGGCGTCGATCTTCAGCTTGTCCCGGTTGTAATAAAAAGAGGGAGTAAAAACAGTTATTACGTAAAAGGCGCCCAGGCCAAGCCTCTGTTAAAGCATGTCGGAAAAGTCGTGACGCTAAAGGGCGCCGTATCGATTGAAAGGGATAGCCCTTACGAATGGGATTTGACCGTTGACAGGGTTGTCAAAATTTACTGACAGGGCCCGATCAAAAAGAATTCACGGAATATCCAGCCGCTCCCACAGGCCGTCTTCTCCCTGACGAAAAAAACCGGCT
>DRJW01000431.1 GCA_011052055.1 Nitrospirota bacterium | reverse complement strand
GATCGGGCGGTTTTCCCGGCCTGTCCGGCTTGCTTGGCCTGCCCGGCTTGAAAAAGGAGTTTAATAGTCCGCATGGGGGGTGTATCCGCTCTTTCATTTGTATACATAGCGCTTTGCTACATTGCTACGGCGGTGTTTATAGCAGGGGTTACCTCCAGAATATATAAATACGCCTCAACCCCGGCTCCGCTTAAAATTCCGACGACGCCCGCTCCGACAAGTAGAGCCGGAGTCGCTGGAAGATTGGCCGGGGAAGTTCTGTTTTTCACAAGCCTGTTTAAAGGAAATAAATGGACATGGCTGGGGGGCTACGTTTTCCACGCCGCCCTTGCGCTTGTTCTCTTACGTCATCTCAGATATTTTCTTGTTCCCATTCCTGAAATGGTCGCGCTTGCGGGGCCGCCGGGAGTATGGGCGGGTGTGATAATGGTAACGGCCCTTGCATATCTTTTTTTAAGGAGAATGTCGGTCGATAGAGTCGCTTATATATCATCGATCGCTGATTATTTCGTGTTGTCTCTCATAGGGCTCATAGGCGTTACGGGGCTCCTTATGAAATTCGTTATAAGGGCGGACGTGGCGGCTGTAAAAGGATTTATCATGGGCATCGTGACTTTTAGCCCTGTCCAGATGCCGGCCGATCCGATGTTCATCATTCATCTGAGCCTTGTTTTGATCCTTATGGTTTATTTCCCTTTTTCAAAACTTATGCACGCTGGCGGCATATTCTTCTCGCCTACCCGCAACCAGGTGGATGACCCTCGCGAAAGGCGTCATGTAAACCCCTGGGCCGCTCAATAAAGGCTGGGAGTATATTATGGCGGGTAAAAAAGATAAAATCAAAACCGAAAAGCTGACGGGCGAAATCCGGATTCCCGCTATCGAGCCGGGAGCGACCGCCCACTACAAACCTAATCTCGCAAAACCTGAGCATAACGAGGCTCTGGGGTTTCCAGGCGAGAGAGTGAAAAACTGGAAAGTGGCGGCTGTCGATAAGATGGGCGACCTGCTTTCCAAATACCGCTCATTGCAGGTCTACATGGATATCTGCGTAAAATGCGGCGCGTGCACCGACAAATGCCACTATTATCTTGGCACAAAAGACCCTAAAAATATGCCGGTCGCCCGCCAGGAGCTTATGCGCAAAGTCTACAGAAAGTATTTTACCATAGGCGGCAAGCTGGCCCCCGGTCTTGCGAACGCGGAGGAGATGACCGAGGATGTGATGGACGAGTGGTATAACTATTTCCATCAATGCTCCCAGTGCAGAAGATGCTCTGTCTTTTGTCCTTACGGGATTGATACCGCAGAGGTGACGATGGCGGCTCGCGAGATCATGAACAGCGTCGGTATCGGCCATAAATATTGCAACGAAATCCTGGGCAAGGTTACGACAGTTGGCAACAACCTGGGTATGGAAAAAGCCGCTTTGAAAAATACGCTGGAGTTTGTCGAAGAGGACGTTGAAGAAGAGGATGGCGTAGCGGTCAAATACCCGCTCGACGAGGTGGGCGCCGATGTGCTTGTCATCGCCCCGTCGGCCGATTTTTTCAGTTCTCCCCATATCGAAGGTTTTACAGGATACGGAAAAGTATTTCACGAGGCGGGAGTGTCGTGGACGGTCAGCTCCTACGCCTCCGAGTTCGCCAATTTCGGGATGTTCATCGGCAACTACGACACCATGAAAAAGGTCGCCCAAAGAATCAAGGACGCGGCGCATGACCTTAAAGTCAAAAGAATAATCGTCGGCGAGTGCGGCCATGCGTGGCGCGTCGCCTACAGTTTCTGGAACACACTCATCGGGCCGTTCGATTTTCTCGACCCGAAATATCGCGCTCCCACGCATATATGCGAGTTCACGCTGGATCTGATAAAACGTGACGGTATCAAGATAGACAAATCCGCCAACGATGACCGTATCGTCACTTTCCACGATTCATGCAACGTGGCGCGCGCATCAAGGATGGGCGATATGCCGGGGGGGCAGTTCGATATTCCCCGCGAGGTCATAAAGTCTGTCTGCAACAATTTCGTGGAGATGCACGAGGACGCTATCCGCGAGTTCACCTACTGTTGCGGCGGAGGCGGCGGGCTTCTCACCGACGAGCTTATGGATCTTCGGGTAAAAGGCGCCATGCCGCGCGCGCAGACGCTTCATGAGGTGGTGGAGCGGGACGGTGTTAACACCATGGCGATGATCTGCGCCATCTGCAAAGCGCAATTCTCCAAAGTCCTGCCCAAATACGGATTCGACATGGAGATTGTCGCCAGCGTCCACCAGTTAGTAGCAAACGCCATTGTGCTCCACGGGAAGATAGGCGTCTAGCGCCTCTAATACGCCAGCGTAACGGAAAAAACCGTAGTCGTATCGAGCTTGGGGGCGCCTTCCGGCGTTATGTTCCTGTACCTGCTTGAAAACTCCGCCGACACTCCCAGGATAGAGGTCAGGAAATATGTCAGCCTGAAATCAGAGTTGTATTTGTAATTCTCCCCGTCTTCGGCGCTTGCCTGATAGTAGAGATCAATCATAAGTTTAAGGTCGCCTCGCCCCCATTTCAATGAGCTTTCCAATGCGTAAGCGGCGTTACTCTCTTTTTTCTGCTCTTCGTATTTTAAAACCTGGTACAAGATCGATCCGCTAAGAGAAATTTCCCGATCTTTTTTGGAGACAAGCAGATACTTGACGCCCGCGCCTGTGTTGTTATCATAATCCACCCCCTTGATCTCATCCCATGTAAAGCTGTTCGTGACAAAAGGCGCCCAGCGCGAAATGGTCGGCAACGATTCTTTTAGCTCAAGCTCCAGCCGGTTCTGATTCGCTTTTCCGCTTTTCTCCTCATATTGATACAAAGATTTGAACTCGCTCACCGCCCAATCGGCCCGGTAAGTCGAATCGACCGAGAGCCTGGCCTTGCTTGTCTCGGTGTTTCCCGTATCCCTCGATCCGCCAACGGTAACGCCGATATCGAGTTTTTTCTGATCGCCAGTCTTTTGCCCGCCTCCACTCTTCGCCATTGCCGGAGGGATCATTATCAAGATTACTAAAAAAAAGAGAATGAAAAATCTCATGGTTTTCCGATTGCGATTCAAATAAACAGTTATCAGGATAAATGGAAAGAATTATAACCCAACCTTCAATAAACAGCTAAAAGGGAATAGCCTACAGCTAATGCGAATTTTTCCGAGTTTGAACAGAAGATCATTACACGAAGTGGTGACAAAAGTCATAAAAGCATTTCATATTCGATGGTTAAATCTTTAGATTATGTGTAAAGTACCGGGAAAGTTTCGTCAACCTGTAACAGATAGGAAATAAAACGATGTCCGAAAAAGT
>DRJW01000430.1 GCA_011052055.1 Nitrospirota bacterium | reverse complement strand
TTGGTAGAGTACTCGCTTCGGGAGCGAGGGGTCGCCGGTTCAAATCCGGCCGTCCCGACCATTTATTCACCTTCGGGAACCGTCAATAACGGGAACCGTCAATAATTACCGCCTGGCGCCTCTGCGGGGCGGGTTCTTTGCGATACATCAATTTATCATCCCCGCCGCCGGTCTGGACGAATGTGGCGTTACCGCTTTTAAGCCGGAGCCACTCGAAGGTAATGCGGGACTGGCTGGGGATGTGGCCAAAGCCAATGGCTAATCGTCTTTTACGATGGTAAAGCTATCGAGCGTAGCCCCGGTGTAATCGAGAAAAACCACGTTTATCTCGTCGCTGTCGATATCGATTACGAGCGACCCTGGAGCAGTTGAAGTCGCGACCATAACCGGATGTCGCTTGTCAATGCCACCTGTCCGGCCAGATGTTCCGGACACGACATAAACGGTCCCCGGCGCGGGCCCTGGGCCGGTGACAATTTTTTCATAAAAACCGCCGCCGCCGGGGCGGCCATCGCTGGAATCGATCGCCATTTCGCTTGTGAAAGTATTCGAGGGCCCGTAGTGGCCTTTTATAAGCATCGACCGCTCGTATGTGTGGCTGTGGCCTGTCAAAACCAGATCGACGCCGTATTTTTCGATTATCGGGAGTACGTTTGCGCGCATTTCATACAATTCCCTCTCATTGTCCGAGTTATGAGTGCCGAAGGAATATGGAGGGTGGTGCCAGAAGGCCAGGATCCATTTTTGCTCTGTATCAGCCAGGTCTTCTTCAAGCCATAGCAACATATCACCGTCTGTCTGCCTTGATGAATCATAAGAATCAAGAGAAATGAAATGGATATCGCCAAAATTGAATGAATAATAAGCCTCCGTGCCCGACGCCACACCGCCAGCTTCGCCTTTTGCTGGAAACGAAAAGCTGTCGTAATATGGGCCCGACTGCGTGGTGGAATCGGAACTGATCCCGTCATGATTGCTAAACGCGCTCCACAAGGGGGTATTTTTCATTATCGATTTGTAAACGTCGAAGAATTTTTCCTGGAATTCGATGTCGCTACCGCCCCAGTAGGCGTTGTCGCCAAGCGAAAGAATCATATCCGCCGCCCTTGACTTGCTATATGCGTAAAATGCGTCCCGGACAGATATCTGTGTGGGACTACCCGTGCCCGGATCGCCGATAACCCATATACGAGCGGCGGTGGACATGTTTTGGGCGGGCGCGACGAAGAAAAAACTATCCTCATCATCTCCGGCAAGCTGTGCGTCAATCGACCCGGCTGTATAGTAATACTTCGTGTCGGGGTAGAGCCCTGTGATTTTAATCTCGTGATTAGTTGTAATAGCGTAATCTTTAGCGGAGGCGCCGTACGATCCTGGAGATGTTCCGTATTTTACTTCACTGTCACTTTCAGTATCGGTTCGCCAGCGGACAATAATGCTTTGCGGCGTTGGTTGTTGCAGGTAGGGCCCCTCCGTGATAGAAAGTGATTCCGCTTGTGCGTAAAGGAACAGGTGGAAAAACACTGTGATAAATATGACCGGAGATTTCCCCCGGCGCCTTGGCGTCAATGAACGGTTTATCTGGCGCTTCCCGGATGATGTCATTTTATATGAAGAAACCTCTGAAAAACGGCGGGAAATGTCATTTTTCCACATGTTTACTCGTCCAAAAACTCGATTACCCTCTCTACCAGCTCCTTGCTCTTAAGTATTCGATTGTGACCCAACCCTGAAGTTTTGACAAGCCGGGCGTCCTCCAGCTTTTCAGCCAGCGCCTCGCCATGTTTCACCGGCACGGTCATGTCGTCCTCGTCGTGGAAGATAAGTACCGGGGCCTTTATATCACCCGCAATCGTCATGGGGCTCACATCATTGAGCGTTTTGCCAAAATTATTTTCCACATCGTGGATAATATTTTCGTAAACAGGCATGTGCAGGCCCGAAGCTTCGCCGAATGCGTAAATCACCCTGTGCAAATCGTATATGGGAGCTATCAAAACGAATTTCATCTTCTTGCCGTTTTTACTTCGAAGATTAACAGCCGCCGCCGCTCCCATGGAGTGAGCGATCACGAAATCCGCTTCGCCGATATGATCGAAGACGGCGTTTACGCTTTCAACGAGCTCAAAAAAATTCGTGGTATCCCCTTCAGACTCGCCGTGGGCAAGGCTGTCGTAGGCAATTACGCTATAGCCGGATTCTACAAGCGGGTTTATCAAAGGAGCGAGTTTTATCCCACGCATTCCCCATCCATGCACAAGCAGAACAGACGGGCCGCTTCCCCATTTCCAGCACTGTATCGTTTTGCCAAGAGCCATGACCTCAAACCGCTCCGCCTCGGCCAGTAGAGTTTGATGGCTATCATCTACTCGCATATTGCGCGATGAGAAAAAAGCCTTCTTGATAATCTTCGCGGTCATCGAGGGAGCTACAAACCACATCAACCTGCTCACAATCGATATGACAGGCTTTCTGATCTTATTATTTGTCATCACATTATTTTTTAATTGAAACCGCCGCAGGCCAGCTTTTACTTTCCAATATAAGCATATACCAATAATGGAACCTCTAAAAATCCATTTCTGCTACAATCGGCTGTAAAAGGCGCCATGCTTCGTTGGCAAGTCAAAATCGTCCTCAGAGTAGTTATTACTACGCTTGCGGCTATTTTGTCTCGCAGTCTCGCCTGACGGCTTTTCGCTCGATTTCGCTACGA
>DRJW01000429.1 GCA_011052055.1 Nitrospirota bacterium | reverse complement strand
TGGCTCTTATACCCGGACAGTTTTTTTTCCTTTTCTCCCATGCGCAAGATAACGCCCCACCCGCCTGGCCCAGGGTTTCCCCGGCATGCGCCGTCGCAGAAAATCATAACGTCAGGCAATGTTGAAGACATCAGGAAAAATCAGGTTTGAAAGGCATGAGCGGTATAAGGGAACCTCTAAAAATCGACATCAAGCTGGACAGTTACCGTGTTTTCTCCGGCGACCTCGGTATTGTTGTATATGTCGTACCCTACAATGGCGCTGATCTGCGGAGCGAACCGCCACGCAAGCCCGAAAGAAAGAGCGCCGTAGGCGTTTTGAGCGCCCATGTAGTCTATGGCGAACCAGAGCCTGTCGTCGATCTCGGCAAGAGTCCTGTCGAACGATAACAATACGCCGTCATTGTCGCTTTGGCCCGACGAGTCAACAAGCAAGTCCTTGTTACCCACATAATATCCAGCCGAAATCCTTCCAATTACCGGAAGGGTTTTGGCGAACAGCACATAAGCGATGTTCGCGTTAGTCACGTCATCTTTACTACCTAGTTCATACGCGCCGATGGCTATAGCCGGAAAAAACTGGGCCACAGAATCCTCTTTTATCTGCAATTTGAGGTTTAGATAAAGAGGGTCGTCGCTCTGCTCTTTTAAATCCAGTCCCGCCTCGAGCCCAACATATGTGGTGTCTACAAGACCGACCGTCAGTCCATAGGTGGTGGGGGCCGAAAACCCTCCGTCATTTTTTTTCTTGAAAAAGGTATTGTAATTATCCACACCCACATGAATGGTGCGCGCCGCCTGGGTATCGGTCGAAGGTATCCAAATCTGGGTCGACGGCGTCGCTCCGGCAAGGCCAGATAGCATCGGAGCCATTATAAAAGCCGCGAAGACAGCCGAGCTAAACAACCAATATTTTCTCATCTCATCTCCTCCTGTATCATATCCGCAAAATTAGTCCGGCGAACACGCCGCTCCATTGAACATTTATCTTATCGCCGCTCTCTTTGGCGTCAATCATGATCGATTTCCAGCCAAAAGTGATCCCGACTCTACGGACGGGGTTGTAGTCGATATACAAAACAGCGTCGAACAGGTTGGAGCTTTCGTATCCCGTCCACCCCAGCTCGGCGGTTCCCGATATATGCTCTGTAAAATGAGCGCGGCCTGTCGCCACGACCATAGGAAAAACCAGCGCCACACTGGCGCTGTTGGAAAGAGTGTCGTTTGTTACAAGCGAGGCGTTAGTCTGTATCAGATTGGCGGCGAGCTGGAGGCCGACAAAACCATTATCTCCGCGAATAAAATCATATTCGTATCCGAAACGAGCGGATAAAAGGCTCATCTTAGAGGTGACTTTCGTGCCTGCGCCATAAAGATCTCCCTTGAAAGCGATATCTTTATCGATGATTTTATCGGTGTCGTAAGATATGTTTACTACGGTCAGCTTTAGTTTATGCCCCTGATAAAGCTCAAGGGTCGCCTCACCTCCGATGACCCCCTTTTGTCTGGCTATTCCCAGATCTTCGACTACATCAATATCAGTTCCTTCAAAACCGCCTTCATCCGATCTTACAGTCGCGTCAAGGCCTGAATTCCAGTAAAAACCCCGCAACTCGAAATTGTACATCTCGCTCAGGCTTGCCTTCGGCGAACCGGCGCCTTCCTGAGCCGAGGCTCTGGTCGCGACAGAAAGAGCCAACGCCAGAGAAAAAGCGCCAAATAGAACTATTTTAGTGTGCATATAAGTATTTCTGTTTTAGTCATTTTACGAATCCCAAAGCGCAAGTCAAGGTTATTCGTATAACGGGAAAGGTTTGTGAAAAGGAAAACCCACGCGATGACTGTGCCTTTTATTTATGGGAACCTCTAATAATCCATTTCTGCTACAATCGGCTATAAAAAGGCGCCATGCTTCGTTGACGAGTCAAATTCGTTGACGAATCAAAATCGTCCTCAGAGTAGTTATTACTACGCTTGCGGCTATTTTGTCTCGCAGTCTCGCCTGACGACTTTTCGCTCGATTTCGCTACGAAAG
>DRJW01000428.1 GCA_011052055.1 Nitrospirota bacterium | reverse complement strand
TAATAACTACTCTGAGGACGATTTTGACTCGTCAACGAAGCATGGCGCCTTTTACAGCCGATTGTAGCAGAAATGGATTTTTAGAGGTTCCCTTGTGTTTACCCGCCTTACAAAGTGTTGACATATGGGGCGTAGTTGTGGAGAATTACTGGTTCAGACCTATCTATTCCCCGGTAGCTCAGTTGGTAGAGCAGGTGGCTGTTAACCACCTTGTCGGCGGTTCGAATCCGTCCCGGGGAGCCAATTTTCGCTACAATTTCAGCTAGTTACGATCAGCAAGAAGGCGGGAAAGGGGCTTGCGTTTTACTGTAAAGCGGCTATCGCGGCTGTCGCTAGAGGGAAAGGGAAGTTACGCCTCTCCATATTTTTATCAGGCGCTGTCTATTATCGCGTTCAGGGTCGCGCTTGGCCGCATCGCTTTTGATGTCTTCTCCCGATCTGGGAGGTAGTAGCCGCCGATATCGACAGGCGCGCCCTGGGCTGAATCCAGCTCTTCTATAATCTTCGCCTCGTTATCTGAAAGCTCCCCGGCTATTTTGCCAAAGCGCGCCTCCATATCCTTATCTTCGGTCTGCCCGGCCAGAGCCTCTGCCCAGTATAACGCCAAATAAAAATGGCTTCCGCGATTGTCCCGCTCGTTGACCTTCCGGGAAGGCGATTTGTCGCTGTCTAGAAACTTGCTATTGGCTTTACCCAGCGTCCTGGATAAAATTCTGGCCTTTTCATTCCCGGTTACATTGGCAAAATGCTCCAACGACTCGGCAAGGGCCAAAAATTCACCGAGAGAATCCCACCGCAGATGGCCTTCTTCAAGAAACTGCTGGACATGTTTTGGCGCCGACCCGCCCGCGCCTGTCTCGAAAAGCCCGCCGCCATTCATCAGGGGAACGATTGAGAGCATCTTCGCGCTGGTTCCCAGCTCAAGGATCGGGAAAAGGTCGGTGTTGTAGTCTCTAAGCACGTTACCGGTCACTGAAATGGTGTCTTTACCATCCCGCATTCTGTCAAAAGACAATTTCGCCGCAGGCTCCACAGCCATAATATCGATTTCTAAACCCTCCGTATCGTGATCCGGCAGATATTTATCCACTTTTTTGATTAACTCGGCGTCGTGCGCTCTTGTTTTGTCGAGCCAGAAAACAGCCGGAGCTCCCGTCGCTCTCGCCCTTGTCACGGCTAACTTTACCCAGTCCTGGATCGGCGCGTCTTTGACCATGCACATTCTCCAGATATCACCCTCTTGCACCTGGCTCTCAACTAGTGTGGCTCCCGAAGAGTCTACAACGCGAATCGTCCCGTCTCCGGGGGCTTCGAAAGTGGTGGCGTGCGAGCCATACTCTTCAGCTTTTTGCGCCATAAGGCCAACGTTCGGAACGGTTCCCATAGTCGCCGGGTCGAAAGCGCCGTTTTCTATACAGTTATCAATGGCCGCCTGATACAGGCCGGAATAGCAATGGTCGGGAATAATGAACTTTGTGTCATGCTGTTTGCCGTCCGGGCCCCACATTTGCCCGGAGGCGCGAATCGCGGCGGGCATGGAGGCGTCTATGATCACATCGCTTGGGACATGCAGGTTTGTGATCCCCTTGCCGGAGTCTACCATCGCGATAGCGGGACGAACCTTGTAAACTTGCTGGATATCCGCTTCGATCTGGGCCCGCTTATCGTCCGGCAAACTTTTGATTTTGGCGTACAGGTCGCCCAGGCCGTTATTTGAGTTGACGCCAAGCTCGGACAGAGCGGACGAGTGTTTTTCAAAAACGTCTTTGAAAAAAACCTCAACGGCGTGGCCGAAAATTACAGGATCGGAGACCTTCATCATTGTGGCTTTCATGTGCAAAGAGAACAAAACGCCTTTAGCTTTGGCGTCTTCAATCTGCTCGTCGATGAATTTTCTCAGTCCGTTTTTACTCATAAAGGTAGCGTCGATGACTTCACCTGCCTGAAGCGGGAGCTTCTCCTTTAGAGCCGTAGCGCTCCCATCCTCATCGACAAACTCTATTTTGGCGTCCGTGGCCTCGCCCATAGTTACTGATTTCTCGTTAGAGCGAAAATCGCCGCTCGACATGGTAGCGACATGAGATTTAGAAGCGGGGCTCCATTCGCCCATCGAATGCGGGTTATTTTTCGCGTACTGCTTTACAGCGTCCGCCGCTCTACGATCAGAATTTCCTTCCCTTAATACAGGGTTTACAGCGCTTCCAAGAACTTTGGCGTATTTCGCCTGAACATCTTTTTCCTCATCGCTCCTGGGGTCTTCGGGATAGTCTGGCAGATCGTAACCTTTCCCCTGTAATTCCTTGATAGCGGTATTTAGCTGAGGAATTGAAGCGCTGACATTCGGTAGCTTGATGATGTTGGCCTCCGGTGTTTTCGCCAAAGCGCCCAGTTCGGCCAGAGCGTCGGGCGTTCTTTGACTCTCGTCAAGGTTTTCTGAGAGGTTGGCGATAATCCTGCCTGAAAGAGAGATATCCTTTGTCTCAACTTCAACGCCCGTTCCCTTCGTGAACGCCCGGATAATGGGAAGCAAAGAGTAGGTCGCCAGCGCGGGGGCTTCATCAACTGCCGTATAGATAATTTTTTCTGCCATTGTTTTTCCTCACCTGCTTTTTCTTTCGTTACAAATCCTGACAAGCCGCCAACCAGATTATCAGCCGTCTCGATTTTATTCGATATGCCTGCGTCTTCTCTCCCACAAAATTTCCTTTGCCTGATTGACGCAGGAAAAAGAACTAATATTTATACACCCATACCTTTAATAAGTCCAAACTGTATGTATTGACACATCCGGAATTAATACGTATTGTAATACATGAAATATTTTTCGTAATTAATTATGCATGGTATCAGACTTCCAGATTTTGTCAACGGGCAAGCGCATGCATGTAACCCTTGTAATTTATAAAGTATAGCAATTAATCATGGACTCCAATGATAAGCGGGACAATGCGCCAAAGATCGGCTGGACTTTTCTTTCGAATCACGCTCATGTGCTGATATGCATAGTGGAAAATCCGCTTGCCCGTATGCGGGACCTGGCTTTTCAAATTAATATTACAGAACGGGCCGTCCAGCAAATCATCCAGGATCTGGAGTTGGCCGGGTATCTTAGCCATGTCAGGGAGGGGCGCAGAAACCGGTACACTGTGCGAATGAAAAAGCCTTTGCGGCATCCGATTGAAAAGCATTGCGCCGTTTCGGAGTTGTTCGCCATGGTCTCTCGATAACATGCCGATCCTTGCAAACGCCTTTGATGATTTGGTCCGGGCCCGTCGTCCTTGACGGCGGCTGATCTATTTTCTTGAATAGAGTTTGAAAACCGAAAGATATTTGGCATAGGCCTCCATGAACCCGAAATCACGGGCGGCCCACGCCCTTTCACCAAGCAAATCCGCCATCCCCGAAAAATATCGCAAAATATTTTTTGCGATTTTCAAGCCTTCTTCATCCTGGTCCGCTTCCGATATTTCGAGCCACGCTTTTGCGATTATGGAGTTCAAACCCAGCAGATACTCCATGCTGGGCAGATCGGCCAAAGAGCCTTCTTTGTAAATCCCAAGTTTCGCGTCGAAAAATTTCGCTCGCGCATAACCGAGAGTTTCCCTGGCGAGGCGAAGATGTTCAGGTTTTTTGAATATTTTGTACGATTTGGCGAACAGCAAGGCAAGATTCGCGTGGTCGGCCAGTGTGCCTTTTATAAACCACTTCTTCTCATCAGGCAGGTAATAATGATATACATTGTTTTCCCTGCCCATCATATCGGCCAGAAACTGGATAGACCGCCTTGTTTCATCAGCGAGCCTGTCATTGCGCGTGTATTGCGATGTGTCCAGAAGGCGCCCCATCGATATTGACAAAGTGTCCACAAACACTTTTCTTATGACATCCGGTTTTTCGGTTTTCTCCCGGCGGCCGGCTGGCAAACGGTAGTACGAAGTGTCGGCGATCTGAAAACTTAAAAACGCTCCAGCGTCATTATCGAACAGATTGGACGACAGGTAACCGGCTGTTCCCCTGGCGGCGTCCGACAGGGCGCCGGAAGGGCTCAAGGCGTTGGCTTTTAGAAGCAGTAACAGGGCGGAGGAATTTACATCCAGCATCTTCTCGTAATGTGGAACGCGCCAGTCATGGGTTTCGGCGTACCGGAAAAAACCTCCCTCCACAGGATCGTAAATGGCGCCGACCGCTTTTTCGAGCGTCTTATCGATCATTTCAGTAAATTCGTTTTTCTTACCTTTGGCGTTGTCTATAAAGTAGAGGAAAGTTTCGGGAAGAAGATATTTCTTGCCGGCGCCCAGGCCATAATCCTCCGTGTCGAAATTTTCCTGAAATATCTCTCGATAAACAGCGTCGATCTCCCTGATGGCGTCCGCGCTGAATCGTGACGGCGGGGAATAGGAAAACAGAGCCTTATCTTTGATCGCGTCGTCCTGTTTCCCGCTCGCCACTTTTTTATTGAGAGTTTTTAGTAGCCCAAGAAAATCTCCGGCGTCTAGAACTCCGCCATATTTACGTAATATCGAGCCGTCAGGATTTAAAAACACAATGTAAGGAAGTGTCTTGGCCTGGTACCTTGCGATCAAATCTCTGCGCGCGTCCGCGTCTATGAACACGTTTATGAAATTTTCGTTCAGGTATGAATATACTTTTTCAGATGACAGGGCCCCTTCCTCGAAAACGTGGCACCAGTGGCACCAAACGGCTGAAACAAGCATAAAAACCGGCTTGTTCCGCTCTTTGGCCAGCGCGAAAGTCTCCGCCTGATACTCCAGGAACTTTACAGAGAGTTTTTTATGAGTGTAGGCGGAGGCGCCCTGCCAGCCCGCCAAAACTAAAACGAGAATAACTGCTGATAATCGCGACGCCATCATGGCATACGAATTTACATTCATGGTCTAGTCCTGTAATTTGTATCTAAAGGTATCCTATCGTCCTTTGCAAGAACCAGATCATTCCGGTAAGTCCCATGGTGACAGAAGACCATCGCAGGAAGACCGGCGTCCAGGAGTACCGCCTGAGGTAAGTCAGGATCGCAAAAAAGAATACGACAATTATAACCTGCCCGGCCTCTATACCGGCGTTAAATGAAAAAAGCGCCAACAGTAGCTCGTTTTTCGATACCGTCACTCCTTTTAGCACATCCACAAATCCCAGCCCGTGAATGAGGCCGAAAAAAAGAACGAGGAGCCACCGTTTCCCCGGTATACTTTTTGAGAAATAATTTTCAAAGGCGACATAAACTATGGTCAGCGCGATAAGCGGCTCTACTATATTGGTTGACAGTGAAATGACGCCCATGTAGGCCAGCCCAAGCGTAACGCTGTGCGCCACAGTAAAAGAGGTCACTATCTTTATGGTTTCGATAAGGGATGGGGCGAAAAGGATGACGCATAAAAGAAACAATATATGATCGTAACCTCCCAGGATATGCTGAACGCCCAGCTGGAAATAACTGTAGACCTTCGAGAAAATCGAAAAAACGCTTGAACGAACGTCACTTGTTTTAAACAGATGATTGCTCTGGGTGAGGATGGTCTCGGAAATTGGCTCTCTTGGGTTGGAATACCCGGCCAGTCTGAAAAACTGGATATGTTTCTGGTCGATATCATAAAAAAGAGCGCTCGACAGCCTGAGGTCATTGATTGGCTCGTGGCAGTCGAACACCAGGTGGATTATAAAGTTCCCGCTGGGTTGCGGCGCCGGGGCGTCAAAGGAGATGATCTGGCATTCATGGCTGGAGGTCGAGACATGTAGCCTGCTGGTGATATATTGTGTGATACGTTTTTCTTCAATTAAGCCGACCTGCTCCATGGCGACCCGCATGATGGAGGGGACGTTCAGGAAATAGTCCAGCCTGCTCCCTCTGACCGTTGCGATCACATTGCTGACGCTTCCTATGCTGTCGTGCGAATATGAGGGCGAAGCCGGAAACAACGCACAGCTAAAAGCCAGAAGCGCCGCAAACCGCCTGAAGAAAGCCGCCGCCATAAAAGGCCCTGTCGGCGCCATCGCTTTCGATCCGGCCATTCGGTTTCCCGCTTAAGAGGCCAGCGTCCCGGCTTTCATGTGTGAGATACAGCGTAAATAAAAAAACCGTTTCATTTGGCCAGCGAGCGGACGTATATTATCGCTTTCCATATCTGATCGTCTTTGAGGGCCAGCTGGAAAGGCGGCATCTCGAATTGGCCGACCCTGACTTTCCAGAACCACGCCCCATCGGTCTCTTCCATAGTAATACCTTTATCCGAAAAGTCCGGCAACTCTATCTGCAGGCTTCCGGCGGACGCGCCATCACCTTTACCGGACGGGCCGTGGCATTTCATACAATTTTTTTTATAGACCTTCTTCCCCTCCGCCAAAGCTCCTTTATCGGAAAGGAAAGGATTTTTCTGGCCCACAACTTCGTCTGGCGCAAACCAGCCGTTATGAATAGCCTCGGCGTTATCTAACAGCGTAAAGGCGAACAGGGCGAATATCGCCGCTATCATGACATTTTTCATTAATTGTTTCTCCTTAAAACATCCAGACCCGTTCTTGAGATAAACGTTGAAAGACGATACGCCCTCAAAATTTGATATTTTTGATTACCTCGGAGCTCTCATCCCTTATGTTGGTAAATACGATTTTAAGCGGCGCTTCTTTATCCGCCCTCATCTTGAACCTTATCAACGGATCGGGGCTTGTCGCAGAAGTCATTTGATACTCCGTGATTGTTTGATCGCCGTAAATCACATCCATTTTCCTGAGAAAAACAGCCTCTTTATCCCTGGCGAATATCTGCTTCTCCTCATCGACAATCTTAAGTCCGGTAATAGACGGATACCTGATTTTTACCCTCACCTCGATAATTTCGCCCTTTTTTATTTTGCGGGGGAGCCTCATTTTGGGTTTCCCCATCTTTATTTTTTTCGCCACTACACATCCTCCCTTATGGTCATTATTTGATTTTTACGCGGCCATCCAGCCTGGGCGCGATAACTTTTTTCTTCTCTATATACTTGATCAGCTCCTCGACGGCGACCTTCCTTGTGTTGACGACTTTCTCGGCGCTCGGGGCGTTGTACATCTGCGTATTGGCCGAGACAACCGTGTATTTTTTCTCAGAATCGAATGGCGCGCCGCCTACAGCCAGCATTTTAATGCGCTTGCCAAACCCTTTTGTCTCGTCGATCAATAACTTCATCCCGGAAAATCGTATTAAATCCCCGCCGAGCTGGGCGTAAGGATCGGAGTCGAGGACGTTGTCCAACGCCGCCTCCAGGATCGATCTTAAATTGCTCCCTTTAATGGAAAACGTAATTAAAGGCTCCTGCGTAGGAACCATTCCGTAAACATCTTCCACGGTAATAGACCCTGGCAGTATCGTTAGTCCGAACCTCCAGGCGGGCGCCAGCGCCACGTCTGTCTTGCTCATATCGCGGTATGCGTCCGTTATAAAATTATCCATCGTGCTCTCATACGTATCTCTGCGAAAAAGCATGGTTTTGGTTTCGCCGATTATACGGCTCAATTTCTTTTTATACGGAGCGTACATATCATCGATCAGTTTTTTTATTTTAGGATCGGGTGTTATATCCTTTGATACGACACGGATTATTTCGTGGTCGTACCCCACCACTTTCCCGTCTTTTATCTTAAGGTCGAGTTTCCCAAGAAACTTGCCGTGAGAGCCGGCCTGAACCACAATCGTATTATTAATCACCGGAGGCTTGTGGACGTTGTCGTGGGTGTGCGCGCCTATGATAACGTCTATCCCGTCCACTCTGGAGGCGTATTTCTGATCTACTTTGTAACCCATATGCGAAAGAACAATAACCAGATCCGGTTTGTCGTCAGCTCTGATATCTTTAATCAGTTTTCTGATTTCGTCCTCGCGAAGCCCGAAACTCCACCCTTTCGTATATTCCCTGTTGCCGGTTTTAGCCGTCCACTGGTACGCTATCCCGATCACGGCCACCTTGAGGCCGTTTATTTTTTTAATAATGTATTGAGGCATGGCCGGGTCGCCCCATTCCATATCATACATATTGGCCGCCAGCACCGGAAAGTCGGCCTCTTTAACACGTTTTAAAAACTCTTCTTTGGGATAGAGAAAATCGACGTTGCCTGGCGTCATCGCGTCGTATTTTAAAGCATTCATCACTTTTACAATCGCCGCTCCTTTGGTAAACAGCGCAACCCCAGTGCCATGCCAGGTGTCGCCTGCGTCCAACAGCAACGTTCTTTCGGGAGCCTGGCTCCTGTATTTGTTAATCAACGCGGCCACATACGCCCAGCCGCCTATCTTCCCCTCTTTTTTCGCCTGTTGAAGATAGTCCTTCTCGAAAGGCTCGCGGTGGTAAAGAGGGACAAGGTATCCGTGCGTGTCGTTTGTCCACAGAATACGCAGGTTAGCGGATTCACTGTTTTTCCCCGAAGCCAAAACGCCTGGAACAGATAGCCACCATACGGCAAAAAGCGAAGTCGCCAGAATCAGTACTGCGGGGAGAAGCCTCCCCTGTCTTGACATCCGCATTAATCAGTATTCTATTGTCAGCATCCGCCGACGGTGACTTTCACCGTAGCCTTGCTCAGCCAGCGGCTATGCTTGTTGCACTTCATCACCGCCATGATCGTGTTCGTTCCGCTTATGGCGCGGATTTGAGAGGAGAAATAAACTGTGCCGTTGGCCGGTGTAAAATTGATTTTCCCCTTGTGGACTATCGGATCGCCAAAATTCAATATTTCAACGCTCTCGATGTAATGATCTTTTTCCATGGGATGATCCGAGACCACATAAAAAGGTATGACGGAGCCGTCTTCGGCTATGATCGGCATTTTTAAAGTGGGAACATGGAGCTTCTCGAACTTGGTCAGGTTTTTTACGTCTTTGGGTTCGTGAATCAGGTCGGGATTCATTGAATAGCCTTCAATAACCTCATACTTGACCTCCGCTCCAGCTTTGCCGGGCGTAAAAACCACGTTCATGGGCAAAGCCGACGCCAACAGCGCGGCGGCCCCGGTTTTGGTGGAATATTTAAGAAAGTTTCGCCTGTTAAAATCACCCATTAATAACTTCCTCTCATTAGTTATGCTTCTTATGCTTACAGGTTACAAAAAACCGGCTGAAAGAAACAGCTATTCATTCCAGCCGGTTTTCAGGTTCGCGTTTATTCGGCTTTGGGAACCCAGCGGACTCCGTTATTGCCAAAACCTACTTCCACCGTCTTGATTACTTCCATCTTGTCCACGTCGAAAAAGACAGCCTCGTTCGAGCGTTTGCACGTCGCCAAACCTATCTTCCCGTCCGGCCTGAAGCGGATGTTGTGAGAGCCAAGCGGCGTATCCATCTCCTTTATCAGCTTGTCGTGCTTTGTGTCTATCACACTAATAAACGTATCTTTTTCGTTGGCCCCGAAGGCGATGTCATCCCTGCCAACAGGGAAATACAAAGCGTTAGCCTGCTTGCCTCCCGGTATCCGGGTAAGTATCTTTGCGGTATTAAGGTCGATAACAACATACTCGTTTGACTTGTAAAGACCGACATAGACCTTCGCCTGCGTGGGATGGAACGATATATTGCTGGGCTGTCCGCCGGTGTCAACGGTAGCCCGCAACTTCATCTTGTCGACATCGATGAAATAAACCTTGCCGACTCTCCGGCCCGCCGCGACTATGGTCTTGCCGTCTTTAGACATGCTCATGCCCTTAAGCCCCTGGGCCTCTGTAATCGATTTGATCATTTTCCGGGACTTGATATCGAATACGTCGATAGAGCCTTTAATCCCTTTCTTTTTATTCCAGCCCTGGTTGGCGACAAATACACGTTTGCCGTCATGGGTGATGTTGATATCGCGCGTTTGCACGCCGGTTGTTTTTACTACAGCGAGGACTTTGTGATTCTTGGTGTCGATGAACGTAATAACGCCTTTCTTCTTATCTTTGACGTTACCCCAGATGGCCAGGTCCTCCGTCGGGCTAAAAGCGCCGTGGAGCGGGCCTTTGCCACCTGTGTTGAATCTGGCTACTATCTTGAAAGTTTTGGTGTCGACAACCCAGAACGCGTCCGATTTTTTTGAATTGTTGGATACATAAAAATATTTCGCGCCCGGCACGACCCATCCGTGATGAGGCCGCACGTTCTTCTGAATCCAGTCTTCTGTTTTCTTGTCGATAGTTTTCCCGGCCTTTTTCATCAGATCTTTTTCGTAACCCCAGAAATCTATCTGAGCCACTTTTTCCATCGTCGTATCGTCCCAGACGCTTACGTAACCTGAATTCTGACCGCAAACCCAAAAATATCCTTTTTTCCCCTGAACCTTGTTCCATTCCACAGGCCAACTCATCTGCGGATCCAGGTGGAGCTTGTTCTGGACTTTAGGGCCACCGGCGCCGGCGCTACCGCCTGCGGTCTGGCAGGCAGACACCGTGAAAAGCAAAAACACAACGCTTATGTAAGCAATCAATCTTTGTTTCAACATAAACACACTCCCCCTGTTACATTAGTTTTATATTTACATGATCGCCCGGCTGACCGCTTTCATATGCGCTCAACCACGGCTAAACCTAAACTCTTCAGCCTGCGCGGATTCTACCTTCCACGCAAAGCTTAATCCCTAAAATTAACCTCCGTATGATCGGGCAAACACCATTGACTTAAGCAAATGCTATGCCTGTTCACTGCCTGAAGAAATCTTATTGATAATCTTGATCTTATGGCAAAACAGCTTTTGCTTTCATTTAATATATTCGCAACAATACGAATATCTTACGATTTTTCATCGTCATTTATTTAACTTTGCTATGGCGCTGGTAGGATAGCATATCTTTTATTTTGAAAAAGCATTCAATAAACACGTCTCCCAGATATTGTAACTATCAGTAATAAAATCGGTTATATGCAATAGCTAAAGGCTTCCTCAAGTTTTCGCCGTAAGCGCTTTTAAACTATATGCGGATATTCGCAGTTTTGCCAGCCAGCGTTATCCGGTTTCGCAATATCGCGAGAATCGGAAATGGGGTAATGGATGGCTACCGAGGTCATTAAAACAGGATATGGGCGGCGCCTGCTAATGGAACGTGGGAACAGGCGTTTTGCTCAGGATGGTTGGAAGAATCGACGCGAGGCCCGCCTTTCCAAGAACTTTGTTGGCCAGGTCGTCTTTTATATCTTTTATATCCGCCTGGTTGCGAATCAACTGGGTGAGCGCCCCCCCGTAATCTACGTCCCCCACAAGGATGACGCCTTTTAGCATGTCATCTTTAAAAACCAGTTTTTTATAAACCTCGCCGTCCTTATAACTTTTAATCTCATAACTTTCATCCAGGTTTTTTGTAAGGCCCATTGTCATCAAAGACATATTGAATACATCTGTGGAGTTCATTGCGATTCCACCGGTGTAAGCGCTCTTGCCGCCAGCCATATTGCATCCGGCCACCTTCCCCTGCTCAAAGGCGAGCGGCGCGATGGCTATCACGCTATTAGAGCCGCTCAAAATATCCCACGCTTCGACAACATCTCCCGCAGAATAGATATTATCAACGTTTGTCCGCATGCGCCGGTCGACGACAATGCCGCGATTTACTTCGATGGCCGTACCTTCTATAAGGTCTATATTGGGTCTTACACCGATGGCGATGATAAGCAGGCCGCATTTATGGCTGTCGCCGTTATCCAGCGCGACACCAGTGACGCATCCAGACTCATCGGCCAGGATTTCGCTGGCCACGTTTCCCGTAACCATATCGACACCATTATCCTTAAGATGTTCCCGCAAAATTTTGCCGGCGGTCTCATCAAGCACGAGGGGAAGAACGCTCGCCTCTTTTTCAATAATGGTCACCTTTAACCCAAGGCCGCCCAATCCTTCAGCCGCTTTGAGGCCGATAAGGCCGCCGCCGACAATCAAAACCTCTTTTGCTCCGTCTGCAAGCTTCTTTATTTTTTTCGCGTCATCCCATTTTACGAAACTGAAAACATTTTTAGAATAGATGCCTTTGAGAGGTGGAATAAATGGTTTTCCGCCGGTGCATATCAAAAGGCGGTCGTAATCGATGACGCTTTTGTCATCCAGCGTTATTTTCTGACCGTCCGGTTCGACTTTCACAACTTTTTTTCCTGAGACGAATTTCAGTCTGTTTTTTTCATAAAACTCTTCCGGGCGGAAGTACATGTTTTTTTCCGCGACGCGATTTTCAAGATAATAGGATATAAGGGGCCTTGCGTAGATACGGTAAGGCTCGTCGGAGACAATCAGTATCTCCCCATCGCTGTCGATAGACCTGATCTCCTCGACCGCTCCAACTGCGGCGTATGACGCCCCTACTATCACGTATCGCATTTTTGGGCCACCTCGCGGTCTCCATTTATAAATCTTATAGCCGAATTTTTTCTTAGCCTGGTGGTGTACTCATCGATGTTTATCTGGATCAGCACGCTTTTTTCGCACACAGCCACGCAGGGAGCGACGCTTTTATCGAGACAACTGTTGCATTTGACGGTCACATGTTTTTGCGGGTCGGTTTCAATGGCGCCGAAAGGACAACTCATAACGCACATCCAGCAACCTACGCACCTGTCGTAATCGGTGATAACATGGCCATCCTCATCCGGCTGTATGCATCCGCTCATGCACGCCGTCACGCAGGGGGCTTGGTGGCAGTTGCGGCAGACTACAGGAAAGTAGCCCTCCTCGCTATTAACAATTTTAATCGCGGCTCTATAGCTCTCGCTATCTTTCGATCCGTAACCCAGGGCCTGGCCACAAGCGTCAACGCATTTATCGCAACCGTCGCATGCGCCGTTGGGGAGAACCATGATTTTTCTTGTCATTATTAATTCCTGCGCCAGAGCGGAAACTATCTCAACTCAGATAGCTCCATGCAAGTGGCTTTTCTTATGGTATTTGAGCCGCGCCCGCGCGATCCAGCGCATGCCTCCCTTTCGGGACGCTTATATCGGGTGTGGGATCCACGATACAGCCGATATAATTGTCAACACGAATTCGCATCGCGAGTTTTTCTTCGGTCAGCGCTTTTTCCTCCATGCCCATGCTCCGGTAGACTTCGGCCAGCATAAAACGCGGGTAGGGATAATCAGAACGAAGATTAATCGCCTGCCTGTATTGATACATAGCCTGCGAGTTGTTTTCCATCCGCGCGTAGACCTCTCCAAGACTGATATGATTTTCGACATCTTCTGGATTTGCGGACACAAGCCTGGCATAGGTCTGTCTTGCGGCGTCGAGTTTTCCGGTTGCCGCGTATAGCCTGGCCAGGTTGTTCTCGGCAAGCTGGAAGTCCGGGTTGCGGGCCAGCGATTTCTCATAAAATCCTATCGCTCGCTCCATGTCGTTTTTTATTTCATACAGCTGTCCGAGGTTGTTGTAAACTTCGTAATGCCCACCGATAAGGTCAAGCGCGCGCGCGTATTGGGCTATCGCCTCATCGATTTTGCCGTTATGGCTATAAGCCTCAGCGAGATGATAATGGTATCTGGGGTTTGAAGGATCGAGAGCCGCGGCCCTCCCCCATTGCTCCTCCGCCTTATCGAGTTTTAGCCTGTTGTAATATACAAGCGCCAGGTTGTGATGCAGGGGAGCGATGTTGCGGTTTATATCCAAAGCCTTTTGAAATTTCTCTCCAGCCTCCGGGAAACTGCCCCTGATAAACTCCGATATCCCGGTGGTGTTCAGCCGGTCTACATTCTCCTTTTCAGATGCAAAGAAGATCGGTTTTAGCATGAAAAGAAAAGATTTCTTGAGGCCGTACATTTCTTTCCAGAACTGCCGGTCGCGGGCGGTCAGTTCATGGCACGCCTCGCCATATCCCACCACGGACAACATGGAGGAAAAAAGCAGAATCGGGATTAAACCGTAAAATTTCGTCATGACGCCTGTTTTATAAATGCCAGTTTATTCTTGATTTTACCATAATACCAAGTCTAAACAAGACAGGATGAGCGCCGCTGGCCGCTGGTTGAACAAGCCATCACTTCAGACTTCGGCTCTGCCACGTCATTTATAGTCCCATATCAAGAATTTTTTCATATGTCCGTCTTTAACAACAACATCAACAAAAAGCCGCTCCAGGGAGGCGCCGAATATCAGTCTCATAAATCTGTTTTTCTGCTCACGAGCCGATACTTTCACCTTGTACTCGCCATCTCTCAATTTACCATCTTGTTTGAGCGCTTTATCTATGGCGAGGTCGTATACATTCAGCTCCGACTTCTCCCAAGTGTCAGGCTTCATATCCGTAAGTTTACATTTCTTCCCCGAAACAGGCTCATAGACCCCTCCCCGCTTAACTTCTATCCAGAAGCAGATATTTAAAGTTCTCCTCACCGGATACCGGTTTGCGTGAGAGCCGTTATGAATCCTGAATATAAACCTGTTCTCGACCTTTTTGTCCATCCAGAAACGAGCGTCCATATCCCAGTGGGCGCTGGCCGGGGAGCTGTGAACGCCAATAGACATAAACATAAGCGCCAACGATAAAATAAATGGCCGGTATCTCATTGAAGCTCGATTATCCTTCTGGATGTTTATCCCTGATAAGCCTTGTGCAATGGTTCCTTAAGCCTATAAACTCTTCGCTCGTCCTGTCTCTTGGATGAGGAAGGTTAATGGAGACAACCTCTTTAATCTCACCCGGCCGCGCCGTGAACACAACCACTTTATTGGCAAGGTAGACCGCCTCTTCGATATCATGCGTGACAAATATAATGGTCTGTTCTATGCTCTGCCATATCTTCACCACATGGTCTTGCAGATGGTTTCTCGTCTGGGCGTCCAGGGCGCCGAAAGGCTCGTCCATAAGCAAAAGCTCTGGATGGTTCACGATAGCCCTTGCCACCGCCACTCTTTGAAGCATACCGCCGGAAAGCGTTTTTGGATACGCCCTTTCAAACCCTTTCAGCTCCACCAGCTCAATGGTTTTGGCGACAGCCTCTTTTCTGGCCTTCTTGCCCATCCCCTGAAGCTTCGGGCCGAGCCCTATGTTCCCTTCAACGGTCAGCCACGGGAAAACCGCCCGTTCACTCTGAAACACCATAGCCCTTTGCGGATCGGGGCCATTTATCGCATTGCCTTTGAATGTGACAAATCCACTAGTAGGAGTTTCAAATCCGGCCAGTATCCTCAACAAGGTGCTTTTACCACATCCGCTGGGCCCAAGAAGGGCTACAAACTCCCCATGATCCACATCAAGCGTGAAGCTTTTAATGGCGACGAGCTCTCCAGGTTTTTTCCTGGAAAACCAGCGTCTCTTCTCTGACAAAACGGTCTGCCCCTCATCGACGTATACATAAAAAGATTTCTTAATATCTTTAATTTCAACGACGTGAGAGCCGGGACCAAAACGTTTATCTGTCTCTCCTCTCATTGCCACTTTACTACCTCCTTTTCTGCCGCTCTAAAAATTGTGTCAAAAAATATTCCGAACATCATTATGACCACCATGCCTCCCAGAACGGTTGGGGTGTCCAGAAGGTTTCGCGCATCCTCTATCATCCAGCCCAGACCTGCGTCCACAGCCACCAACTCCGCCGTAACCAGACATATCCACCCGATTCCGAAGCCTATTCGTATACCGGTGAATATTGTTGGAAAAGCGGACGGGATCATCACCCTGGCATAAACATCCATTCTGGAGCCGCCAAGGGTTTGTATAGATTCTATATGTATCTGCTGAGTGTCTTTAATACCACTTATGGTATTGAGCAATATTGGAAAGAAAGCCCCCAGCCAGATAATAAAATATGAAGGAGGGTTACCGATGCCAAACCACAAGATGGCGAAAGGGAGCCAGGCGGGGGGCGGAACAACCCTCATAAGATTAAAGAGAGGATCAACATAATCAGAGAATTTCCTGAAATTGGCTATCAGAAAACCGAGAGGAACGCCGGTCGCTATCGCCAGGAAAAACGCGAAGAAAAGACGTTTTAACGATGCCAGAATATGAATCTGGAGATAGCCTTTGGCCCAATGACCCTGGAGCTTGATTATAACTGTCGTGGGAGGAGGGAGCAGAACCTGGTTTACCAGTTTGTAATATACGACCATCTCCCAGACGATCACAATGAGCCCGACAGATGTCAGCGCTCTGACCAGGGGCACAGGCACAAATTTTGCGAAGGTGTTGCTCGCCACCAACAGTAAAACCATGGCTATGGCGACACCTATAACAAAATGTACGGGATCTATGTCTTTGCCAACTACAAATTCCTTCTCTATTGGCCTGTTCCACGTATCAACAGGGCCGCCTGATGTTTCGAAAGCCTCCTGCCCGGCAAACGCGGGGCCAGAGAAATTGATAGTCAAACCTGCGAATATTAGGACTGCCAACGCCAATAATTTCGCCCTGAAACCCATATTTCTCCCCTTTTAAAGTAATAATTTTTAAGAACGGTTTATTATATTTAAATCAGTAATATATATATTCGCCGCCACCTTTTTTCCTGACTGTCACATATTTCTCCAGTTGTTTTAAAAACATATCCATAGTCAGGCCCAAAATACAGATGGTCGCCATCCCGACAAACACCGTAGGCGTGTCGAGCCTCATGCGCCCGCCCTGGATCATAAAACCAAGCCCGCTGTCGGCGGCGACTATTTCGCTGGCGACAAGCACAAGCCACCCGATGCCGAATCCGATCCTGACACCGGTCATAACCGAAGGAAGCGCTGAAGGTAAAATCACATGCTTCAAAACATCCATCTGATCGCCTCCCATGGTTTGAACCACTTCTTTATGTATGGTCTCCACCTCCCTCACCCCTCTCATGGTGGCCAGGAAAATCGGGAAAAAACAGCCGACGGTTATCACGAACACCGCCGGAGCCTCCCCGATGCCGAACATAATAATGGCGAAAGGAAGAATCGCCGGGGGCGGAGTCATTCTCAAAAAGTTGGACGCCGGCGCTATCCACTCATACGCTTTGTCATAAACGCCGAATAAGAGGCCCAGCGGCGCGGCCAGGGTCAAGGCGATAAAAAATCCGGATATGAACCGGAACATGGTCGAAGCTATGTTTATCTGCAGGTATCCCTTTTCCAGGTAAAACATGGCCCTGTGGATCACTGCGGTGGGAGGCGCCAACAATATCGACTTGAACACGCCGTAGTAAATGGTTCCCTCCGCGAAAACAAAGAATATCAGCCAGGCCATCAAGACCCTGTAAAACTTCGCGCCAACAAGGTCTTGCGAACTCGCTCTCAATACGGTGACAACAATCATGACCGCGACAAGAGCCGCCATGAACTTTACAGGATTAATTTTCTGTCTCCTAAATTATGGATTTTGCGACCAGGCGCATGGCTTTTAGTCCCACCCTGGCACGAGCCCTTCAAACCGGTTGATAATCGCGTCGGAGACTATTCCGAGAAAACCGATAAGAAACATCCCGACCATAACCGTGGTTATATCGAGCAAAATTCTTGAGTCGTTAATCATCCAGCCCAGCCCCGAATTCGCGCTTACAGAGACCAGCTCTGCGGTGACGACCGTTATCCACCCTATCCCTATCCCTATGCGGGCTCCTGTCAGGACATGATGGTATATAACCGGCAGGACAACCTCTAGCAATACGTCATACTTGTCCCCGCCGAAAGTCAAAACCGTCTCTACCTGAACTTGCTCCACCTTTGCGACCCCGGCCACCGCGCTTAGCAGAATCGGGAAAAATATTCCGAGCCATATTATAAAAATGGCTGAAGCGTGGCCTATCCCGAACCATAAGATGGCAAGGGCAAGCCATGCCGGGGCGGGCACAACCCTGATTGCGTTTAAAAACGACTCCAGAAAAGAAAACGTGTTTGAAAAGTAACTTATCATTATCCCGATCGTCACTCCGCTGACCAACGCGAGCGTGAAGGCGTATGTGATTTTATATACCGTGGAATAAATCTGCGTCTGAAGAAACCCGATGGACCATAGATGAGCCATCAGGGAAACAACGCGCGATGGAGGCGGGAGAAGCACCGGATTGATAATCTCGTAAAACGATATCAGCTCCCATGAGACGATAATGCCGCCTAAAACCGCCAACCCTTTCATAAGAGAGGCGCTGACGATATGGGGTAGCAGGCGATTTAAAACCGTAAGGATCAGAAATATGGCGGACAAGATTTCAAGAAAATGAACCGTAGACAGAACTTCCCCGATTTCAAGCGGTGGAAATACCGTGCCGTGCATATGCCCCGTCCCTCGTTAATGAAACAGCGTTATATAGTTACGGCGTAATAAGCGTCCGCCGGACACAGGCCCTCGCCTGATTTCCGGGTCAACCCTTTTGTGTCATTACCCGGTATTCGGGCGCCTTTTCCAAGCCGGAGACACAATTTATGACACAAAAGGAGTGACACGAACCAAAGTGATCCCTTATTACTGCCTGCGGGAATCAACAGCCCGCTCTGATGTTTTCGGAAATCCGAAAACACTTATCCGGCGCCCCCGCCCCCTGGCCACGCGTGACGAGCGCCTTTGTAAACCGTGCAAGAATCTATTGAATCCGGGGGGTATTCTAACCAATACCCCCGGACACAAATAGAATACTACTTAATCAATTACAGCTCGGCCGGCAGTTTTTTAAGACCCAGTTTACTGAGAGCTTGTTTCTGCCATTTCGGATTAAGGCCATCCTTCTGGAACTTGGCCTTCTCGATAATTCCGAGCGCTTTGGTGGCGACAGCGAATTCCTGCGATCCCTCCGGATCGAGGTCGAGGGTGAGCCTCTGCCGTTTTTCTTTGAAAACGATGTTCACCTCTTCTTCAGGAATGCCGCACCATTTCGCGTTGGCCTTTATGTTGTCGTCATAATGAGTCTTGATGTGCATAAAACCTCGAACCTGGCCTATCATCACCTTGGTGGCCAGATCGTTGTTCTGGGCCGACCATGAGTTGTTGTAAGCCACACGGCAACATGGGTGACGCGGCCATATGTCGCCGGAGAAAAACGCTGGTTTGGCGTACTTCAAAGCTTCGGCGTGGGTCGCCCACGGCTCCCAGAGGATAGCGCAATCCAGATCGCCTTTTTCCAGACCTGTCAGGATATCCTGGACGTGGGAGAAGTTTCGCACTGTGGCGTCTTTGAACGGATCGATACCGCCTTTGAGCATTTTGTACCGAACCACGATGTCGGCGGTGGCCGCCCTGATGGGGCCAATACGCTTGCCACGCAGATCCTGGACACCCTTGATGTTCGATGGGCGGTTGTACGGAACAACGATAGCCGAAGACTCCATTGCAGAGCCGGAGACGATACTCATGGGCACATCCCTGCAAACCATGCCGATTGAAGGGCTCGACCCCATGTACCCGACCTGAAGAGCGCCGCTTACAATGCCCGCTCCTATGTCGCCAGACCCTGCGAACAGAACCGGCTTTACCTTAAGCCCCTGGTCTTTGTAAAAACCTTGCTCAAGCGCCACAAAAAGGCCTGCGTGGTGGGTGGCCTTGAGGTAGCCGATATTAATCTCTTTTGCTTTTGAAAAAGAGGTGGCTACAAATGGCCCGACGGAAGCCGCCGTGAAAGCGACGCCAGCCGTGGTCAGAGAGGTTTTCACAAACTGCCTTCTGTTCATCTTTTTCTTTTTCTTCATACTTAGGCCCCCTAAATAATTAAAAAAACATGAATATACTTTCCTTAAGTATAATCAAAAAGCAAAAAGAAGCTGTACCGCCCCCTTTTGGAAACAACTAACTTGCATGCTCTAACGAATTCTCAAGCTTCACCGGTTGCGACAGGGTCAGGCCGACAGGCGAAAATTTTACGGCCCGTTCGTAGACAGATTGTATCTCCTCTTTGCTCGCTCCGCTTTCAATCCGTATTTTAGCCTTGACCGTATGGAACCCCGGCATATCCTGAAGGTCGCCTATCTCGGCAAGCCCCAAAAACCCCGGCAGATCGATAAACCCTTCAAGCTCCACCTCCAGTCCTCTTATTTCGATCCCCCTTAACGCAGAGTTCAGAGAAATTCCCACAGTAAGACAGGCTCCGTAGCAGGCGAGCACAGTTTCGTGGGGGCTGATGGTAGAATCCTGCCCTCCAATAGGGAACGGCTCGTCGAAGTTCAACGAAAAATCGCGTATAGTCGCCTCTGTTTTCAAACCACCGTTCCATTTGGTCGTTACTTTCCAGGAGCTGGCTCCCTGCGCGGGATTATCCGTAACCGCATTAACAGTAGCATTAAAAGTCTCAACATCAACGCCATTTAACATATCATTATCGGCCATACTATATATCCCCTCTGTTTGTTAATGATTAGATAAAGCTCCGGCTTTATTGGAAAGCCTCACTACCTGCGTCCGCCCCTCGGCGGCTTTTGCGGCGCTGGCGCTCCCCACAGACGGGTTCCCGGCGCCATTAACCGATATCGACCGGACAGAATGTTTTTTCCGCATAAGGGACGATAACTCCTGTGTCGTCCCGAAAAACATCGCTTCTGACGGACAGGTAGACACACAGGCCGGGACGCCTCCACCGGCTGTTTTATGAACGCACAAGTTGCATTTTTCCATCTTGCCGTCGAACCCAAGCTGTGGAGCGCCGAAAGGGCAGGCCCTGAAACACTCCATGCAACCTATGCAAAGGTCTTTGCTCACCAAAACGATGCCGTCCTCTTCTCTTTTGGAAATCGCTTTCGTAGGGCACACAGGAAGGCAGTCAGGCTCTCCGCAATGAAAGCAGGCCATCGGTTTCCAGAACATCTTATATTCGGCGCCCACCATTTTTTCGACTTCTATCACTTCAATCCATTTGGGGCCGGGCGGAATATTTTGCTCCACTTTGCAGGCCGCCTCGCAGGCATGGCACCCGACACACCGGAAAGTGTCTACGTGTATCGCCTTATGGTTATACGCCACCTAATTCTCCTTTTTAATCTGTACGAGGCAGTTGAAATAGCCGATCGTGTTTCCGTCGCGCTCAAAATCGTAATTCTCCCGCATGGTTCCATCGCCCACATCCCTGGGGCCTCCTGTATATTCGCCCATCAACACATTGGGACTGCTACCAGATTTTATCCAGTTACCGCTATTGACCTCGCAGACACCTTTTTTGATCCTGTTGGTGACCTTGGCCACGACGGAAATCTCTCCCCTGTCGTTGAACACTTTCACCTGGTCGCCCTCTTTTATCATATATTCAGCCGCGTCCATCTCGTTGATGAATATCCCCGGCGGCCCTTCTATCTCCTGTATCTCCTCGACGTTGAACCATTGGCAATGGATCCTGAGAGGGGCGTGCTGGGATATCATCATCAACGGATATTTTTTAAAAAGGTCGGGCCTGCTGACCGGGCTTTCCATAGTCTCTTCGAAATGAGGCACCGGACTCCACTCTCCCGGATGTCTTTTCCCCCGCTCGGCCATACCCACCGAATAGAGCTCAATTTTGCCGGTGGGCGTATTGAATTTCTTATCCGCCCAGGGAATTCTCGCCGAGTATTTCTCCGGTATGCGTACTATCCGCTCCGAGTCAACCGAGTCGTAAAGCTCGAAATCTTTCGGTAGAAAATCTCTCAGCCACTGATCGCCCGTCTTGTCTTTAGGAAAAAACTTTTCATGCCCCATCCGCCTGCCAAGCTCGCACCAGAAATCAAGATCGGCTTTCGATTCGTGGAGCGGCTCAATTACCGGCTTTTGAAGCTGGACGTAATGGTGCCAGTAGGAGGGATGGATTCCGTACTGCTCGAACGTGTCGGCGGCGGGCAGTACGATGTCCGCCCAGTCGGTGTCG
>DRJW01000427.1 GCA_011052055.1 Nitrospirota bacterium | reverse complement strand
CTGATAATGTTTTCGGTGCCTCTGGCCGCTTCCGGCGCCATTCTGGGCGTGGTTCTGACCCACTCTAGTCTCGATGTGCTTACGATGCTGGGGTTTATCATCCTGACCGGGATCGTGGTCAACAACGCAATACTGCTTATCCATCAGGCTGTTATGAATCAGCGCGAGTATGGCATGAACGCTAAAAAGGCAATAATAGAAGCGGTCAAGACCCGCATCCGCCCCATTTTTATGAGTTCGATCACAACCGTTTTCGGCCTTTTACCGCTTGTGATAAGAGGAGGCGCCGGATCGGAGCTTTACTCCGGCCTCGCCTCGGCGATAGTTGGCGGATTGACAGTCTCCACAATATTCACCCTGGCCCTTGTACCGGTTCTCTATTTAATCCTCGCCGACCTGAGGGGCGAGAAAGTATCAGCTCCGACAACGGAAGCGTGATATCACCGCTTGCTTTGCCCATCGGCCCTCATCCTTATATAATGTATTCAACCCGATGAATCAGGAAGATGGAAAGAAAATGGAAATAATCCTTGTAGTGACAGGCTCCATAGCGGCGTATAAAGCGGCCGATATCGCGCGCAGGCTCATCGACGAGGGGTTAAAAGTTAGCGTGGCGATGACGAGTAACGCGGAGAAGTTCATTGCGCCTCTTACTTTCGAGGCGTTAACAGGATCTCCGGTTTTCCGCTCCGGGTTCCCGCTTCCGGGAGAGGAGCCGATGGGGCATATAACCTTTAGTCGCGGGGCACAGCTTGCCCTTGTCGCTCCCGCCACCGCCAACTTTATCGGCAAACTGGCCAATGGCATAGCCGACGACAACATATCGACAATGCTCATGGCCTCCGGCCTGCCTCTTCTCGTGGCTCCTGCCATGAACGAGAAGATGTATAACCACCCTGCGGTGAAACAAAACATAGACACGCTGGAACAAAGAGGAGCTATATTTATCGGCCCGTCGAAGGGAGCTCTGGCCTGCGGCGATGTGGGAGAGGGAAAACTCGAAGACGTGGAGGCTATAACAAGCCGTGTGATCGAAGAGCTTGAGCTAAAGCGCGACCTTCGAGGTTTGAAAATCATTGTCACAGCAGGGGGGACAAGAGAGCCTATAGACCCGGTTCGATTTATCGGTAACCGCTCTTCTGGAAAAATGGGGATCGCCATAGCAAAAGCCGCCGTTATGCGTGGCGCCGAGGTGTGCCTGATAGCCGGAGCGCTGGAGGTCGATCCGCCGGAAGGAATACAAACCGTAAAGGCCGAGACAGCTGAAAAAATGTTGGAGCAAGTAAGCGCCCGTTTCGATGGCGCCGACGCTCTGATTATGTCAGCCGCAGTCGGCGACTATCACACCGCGCATGTCCCGACCGGGAAAGTAGGCAAAAAAGAGGAGTGGGATATAAAACTGGTTAAAAATCGGGACATCATTTCAGAAATGAGCAGGCGTAGCCGAAGCGGGCAGGTGATCGCCGGATTCGCGGCGGAAACCGACGACATTGAAAAGCGGGGGCGCGAAAAACTTTTAAGGAAAAATATGGATATGATAGTGATTAACGATGTTTCGCGCTCCGATATCGGCTTCGGCTCCGACGAAAACGAGATTACTATAATCACCCGCAAAGGAGAGACGCGCAAAACTTCGAAAATGGCGAAATCGGATATCGCGGAAATCATTCTCGATTGTCTGGCGCGGCTTGTCACCGGCGGGGAAACGGTATCCGGGCGGAAGGTTTGTAAATAGTGCGCCGTGATGAGATATTGTCAGAGAAACTGGCCCGGCTCAAACTCCAGCTTGAAACACTTAAACTTCATGGGCACCAATATGTCGAATTTTCCGGCAATAATAACTGGATCGCAAAACTCAGAGACGAGGCGTCCGTCTTTGCTCCCGCCCCGCCAGCCGGGTCCACAAAACTTAAAGATAATGTGGCTGTAGTGACGCCCGGTAAATCGTCCTCAGGCTCCGGGGAGCTTGACCTCATCGCCCAGGAGGTAAAATCTTGCGAACTATGCCCGCTCGCCAAATCCAGGACAAACACAGTCTTTGGCGTAGGAGACGCCAAGGCCCGGCTCATGTTTATCGGGGAAGCGCCGGGCCGGGATGAGGATTTAAAAGGAGAGCCGTTCGTAGGCCGGGCGGGCGCGCTTCTTACCAGAATGATAAAAGGCATGGGGCTTGAGCGGGGGGATGTTTATATAGCCAATATAATAAAATGCCGTCCGCCGAAAAACCGCAATCCAGAGCCGGTTGAGGTGGATAACTGTGAGCCTTACCTGAAACGTCAGATAAATATTATAAAACCGGAAATCATTTGCGCGCTCGGCGCGGTGTCTGCCCAGACGTTGCTTAAAACCAAAACCCCGATCTCAAAATTACGTGGCAGGCTCCATCAATATCAGGGCGCGCCCCTGTTACCGACCTTTCATCCGGCCTACCTGCTAAGAAACCCGTCAGCCAAAACAGAGGCGTGGAGCGATCTTCAAATGATTATGAAAAAACTTGGGCTGAAAATCCCGGATAAATAATAGCGTCTATGAGAAAGATAAAAGGTTACGAGCGGGGAGGAGAAAAGCGGAGTTTTTTAAAAACTTTATTTGTGGCGGTCTCGGTTTTT
>DRJW01000426.1 GCA_011052055.1 Nitrospirota bacterium | reverse complement strand
TAAAAGCTCTTTTAACACACCCGGCTGGCTGGCTTCGCGCTCATCCTTCGAAAACCCTGGTGGCGGCTCCTTGTCTTCCGGGGCGTGGAAGATACAAAAATACTCAGGCTCGTCTTCAGTACCGAAATTACCTACATGCTCCCCCTCCATCCAGCACTGGTCAGAGCCGTTGTGGAGGTTGTCACTGGTGAAAGCGCTGAACGAGTTTGAATTGTATGGGCCATAAAATCCAGAATGACGATAAGAGCACCGTGGATTCTCCATAATTATACCTGGCCTTTATTACTTGTGATAACGGCTGATTATACAGCCTGAATCATGGCTATCAAGTGCGTAGAAAATTTCCCCTCCCTTGAGGGGAGGTGTTCATAATAAGATAAGAAAAATAGAACACCCCCTCGGTCTTACAGACCACTCCCCCTCCTAAAGGGGGAGAAATCTTCTTGTTTTCTTTGCTGGGGAGCTTTCACACAAAACCTTGCCCCTCCTTACCGAGGAGGGGATGGCTGGGCCATAGCCGTAACGGGGTGGTGTTCAAAAGAAAAAGGCAAGATCTTTCGGAGACTTTATCCTGAGCTTCGAAGGGCTCAGGACGGCAAAATGTGAGGCAATGCGCCACACAATGTCATGCCTTATAGTACGAATAATGTCATTCCGGCCTTGAGCCGGAATCTAGGAGGCCCCCGTCAAAGGGTAAAGAGAGGAAAATCAGGCAATCGAGGGTGAATCGCTTTCGCGGTTTACTCTAGGGCACCTCTACAGACTGAGCCGTTTTTTGAAAACGGCGTTTACTTTTTCAGGGGTCGCTTCGGAGACCAGGCCGAAACCGAGGCCCTGCTCGCTCCAGAAAGCGACCGTGTAGCCCATTTCGAACATCGGCGCCTCGACAACTCCCTCGACGTTATACTGCTTCGGATAGTACGAGAACAGGGTGCTTCTTTTTCCATTGATGGTAAACTCCATCGCGGCGACGGTATGCTCGCCCAAGACGGCCCGTCTTGCTTTAAAGCTCGTGTCGTTCACTTTTAAAGCGTTTGGAAACTTGACAAGGTGTCCGAGCCTGTTGGAGAGCCATGATGAGACCTCCTGGCTGTTATCGGCCACATACTCAGGACTGGGAGTGATTTCATGGTTGCGTATCGACAGGAGGCACAATTGCTTGACAGCCGCCACCTGTTGCTGGGATTTCCAGTAATTTAAAGCTGGATACGAAAGCCCGGCCAATAATAATATAGAAGCGGCTGTGGCCAGGAAAAAGTTTCTACTCTTCTTGAAAATCTTCGGGCTTCGGATCTGGTCTATCACCTTGTCATGGATAGAATCGGGAACCGGCGCCATACTCTCCATCATCGCGCCTATCGCCCGCTCACTCTTTAGCCTGTTGGCGAGTTTTAACCGGCACACGGGGCAGTTTTCGGCGTGTAAAAGAGCCTCGGCGTAATACGAGTCTCCGCTATTTTCAGAGGGCGCCATCTCCAGCGGCTCGGCAAACTGTTTACAATCCATGCAGGCCTCCTTTTACTATCCGCAAAGGCTTCTCCTTACGCAAACCGGATAATTTGCCGCGCATAAGGTTTTTAGCCCTGTGAATTCTGCTCATCACAGTTCCGATCGGCATCTCCAGAGATTTGGCGATTTCTTTGTAACTAAGGCCGGAAAGAAAATGCGCGACCAGCGGCATGCGGTACTTCGGGTCTAGGTTGTTCATGCAGTCGGAAAGGTCGGCTGGCGTGATTTTCTCCGGCCAAACGCTCTGCTCCTCTTCGACAGGTGGGGACGCCACATCTTTTAGCTCCACGAAATATCTTCGCTTCCTGTATCCGTCCACAAACTGGCGGTATAAAATCGAACAGAGCCACGACTTGCATTTACTGTTTTCTCTTAGTGTGTGAAAAGATTTTTGCGCCTTTATAAAAACATCCTGCACCAGGTCTTCCGCGTCTTCTTTATTGCCGCTTAGATGAAAAGCCATCCTGTAAAGAACCCCGATATGCGGCGTCGCCAGCTCTTCAAAACGACTCATTGGCGCTCAATAATAAAAATAGATATTTTGTTAAAATCGACATCATCCAAACCATCTGTTTATTATAAACTCTTACAGCGCAACCGCTGTTTCTTTAATATGGGGCGATCCAGCCTTGCAGGTAAAGGCTGGACCGCAGTGGCGTATAAATCGAGGGGGATAACGCCACAATTTAAGGTATAAATTGCATATACCTCGACCTATAAGACGAAAATATACAAAATTATTCCAGATGATCTGTGAGAAAATAGTAAAAATTTGCGAAGATTGATGGCCATTATGCGTGTTGCGGCCCAAATCCACCCCTGTTTCAAGAAATCCTGGGATTGATCGACGCCGCCCGGACAGGCCACGGCCAGCGCGCGCCGAAGAGATGGGGCCAGAGTGAAAAAGGCAGGATGGGCGTGTCTGATTGTGTGGGCCGGTGTTAACAAGTAGGATGTATAAATTTTGTCTGTTATCTGATAAATATTGTGCTGGTATTTTTAACATGTGCGAGGAAATCTGGTGAAAATTAGCATTAGAGTGAAACTTCTCCTGGCGTATACCGCCATTCTTTCGCTTTTGTCTATTGTCTGGCTGATAGATTATTACGCCCACACATATCTGGCCAATGAAGTTAACCGTATGTACACACATCCTCTGGCGGTCACCCGCGCCTCTTTAAGAGCGAACTCCGATATCATGGCCATGCACAGGTCGATGAAAGATGTGGTTCTGGCGTCGAATGAAGACGAGCTGAAAGAAGTCGTTGCTATCGTTGACGACCTTGAAGGCAAAGTGCTCGATGAAATGATGATTGTCCAGAAGCGTATTCTGGGCGAAGAAGGAAAAAAACTCGCCGCAAACACATATAAAGCCTTCAAAGACTGGAGACCGATTCGCCAGGAAGTAATACGCCTGGCTCAGGCAGGCAAAGTAGATGAGGCTATCGCTATTACCAAAGGCAAAGGCGCGGATCATGTCAGGTATCTGGACATGAAAGCTGAACAATTATGGAAGTACGCTGAAAACAAGGGCAGGTCTTTTAATATGGAAGCCCAGGCGTCCGTCAAATCTTCGCTACGAAGGAATATACTGGTTTTCCTTACCGTTATTTTGATCTCATTTTTGCTCGCTATATATATGGCGTATTCCATAAGTAGCAGGTTAAAGCAATTGAAAATCGCCACCAGGAAAATATCCAAAGGCCAGTTGAACCAGTCAGTCCAGGTCAAAGGAGGAGATGAAATTGCGGAATTGGGAGAGGAGTTTAACAGCATGGCGGTGAAGTTGTACGATTCCTATTCTTCCCTGGAGCGCACGGCAGGCGAGCTGAGACGGGAAATCTCTGAGCGCAAGAGGGCAGAAGCGTTGGTTCTGGAAAACGAGGAGAGGCTTCAAGCTATACTCGACAATACCTCTTCTGTCGTTTATATGAAAAATGTTAACGGAAAATATATTCTCATAAACCAGATTTTCGAAAATTTGTTCAAGATAAGCCGCAAAGAAATAGTAGACAAAACAGATTACGATATTTTCGAAAAGCAAATAGCCGACGCCTTCCGGGAAAACGATCAAAAAGTTCTTGAACTTGGCAAGCCGCTTACAATGGAGGAGGTCGCTCCCCATGATGACGGTATCCATACCTACATTTCAGTAAAATTTCCTCTTTTGGGTGATGATGGGCGGCCATACGCCGTATGCGGTATTTCAACGGATATCACTGAACGCAAGAAGGCGGAGGAGGCGCTCATCACCGCCAAGCATGAAGCGGAGGAGGCGACCAGACTGAAGGACAAATTCGTAAACCTTGTCGCGCATGACCTGCGCTCTCCGTTCACGTCAATATTAGGGACAATGAATCTGTTGCGTAACGATCCATCGTTAAAGTTAAAACCGAAACAGCGAGAGTTAATGGACGCTGTTTTGCAAAGCGGTGGCCGGATGGTCTCTATGATTAAGGAAATGCTGGATATAAGCAGGCTCAAAACCGGGAAAATCAAATTGAAGCCAAAATTTTTCGACGGACACATAATATCTGGCGCCGTATTGGGGTCTATAAGCCACCTTGCGCATAACAAGGGAATCGAGATGGTAAATGAAGTTCCTGAAGGCGCAAGATTATACGCAGATAAAACCCTCTTCTACGAGGTAATATCCAACCTGGTCTCCAACTCCGTGAAATTCTGCGGCAAAGGAGATGTTGTCACCCTGTTCAGTCCGCCTGGGCGGCCCACAACAATCGCGGTAAAGGACACAGGGCCCGGAATTGGCGAGAAGATATTGCCAGATATTTTCAAGAGCGAAGTAAAAACGACTACTCTTGGCTCTTTGGGTGAACCAGGAACCGGGTTGGGGCTCCCATATAGCTATGGCATTATGCGCGAGCATGGCGGGGATATCATAGTCGATAGCGCATCCGGGGAGGGGAGTGTCTTCTACGCCGAGCTACCCAATGTGAAGCCTCTGATTCTTCTCGTTGATGATGAAAAAATCGTTCGGCAAATGTTAATGGTATTTCTTGGTGAGCTGAAAGTGGATATTATCGAAGCTGAAAACGGCCTGGAGGCTCTAAAAGCGATCGAAGAACATTCTCCCCACCTGATTATTAGCGATATTACGATGCCGGAAATGGACGGGTATACCCTCCTTGAGGAGATCATGGGAAATGAAATGATGAAATCCATTCCGGTAATTATTGTCACTTCCGACGGCAAGCTGGAAACACGCGAGAAGGTCATACAGCTGGGGGCGGATGATTTTATCTCAAAACCGGTCAAGAAAAAGGAGTTTATTTCACGAATAAGGAAGTATATTATTTGAGCGGTTACATTTTTCCCAGTAACTTGCCCAGTCTGTTGAGCCCTGTTTCCATATTCTCGATGGAATTGGCGTAGCTAAACCTTAAATAGCCTTCGCCGCCTTCGCCGAAATCTATTCCGGGTGTTATCGCGACAAGGGATTCGTCCAATATTTTATGAACCAGTTTAAGGGAGTCTTTGCCGTATTTAGAAGCGTTTGTAAATACGTAATAGGCGCCTTTGGGCGGGTGGGTCACAGGCAGTCCTATCTCTTCAAGTCCGTTCACAAGAAACTTTCGCCGCTTATCGAACGTTTTACGAATTTTTTTCAAGAACGGCCCTCCATGGGCCAGCGCTGAAATCCCCGCCCATTGCACAAACGAATTCGCCGATATATTGAAATTTTGTTGCATCTTCTGGACAGGCCGGATATATTTCTCAGGAGCGATCATGTATCCGAGCCTCCATCCCGTCATAGCGTATCTTTTAGAAAAACCGTTTATCACGAAAGCCCGGCCGGTGAACTCCAATATCGAATTCACTCCCCCCTCGTATATCAGGCCATGGTAAATCTCATCAGAGACAACGACCGGGCCTAATTTTGCGATGGTTTTCATCACGGAAGAATCGAGTGTCATGCCGGTAGGATTCGCAGGAGAGTTGATTAATATCGCGCATGTGCGTTTCGTTATTTTTTTCTTAATCATTTCGGGCCGTAGCTGGAAGCCCTCTTTTTCATCTACTTTAACCATGACAGGTTTGCCGCCGAGAAACGATACAAAATGCGGATAACAAGAATAGCCAGGGTCGGACATTATTACTTCCGAGCCTTTGTCGATAAGGGCGGCAAGCGCAAGGAACAGAGCGTTGGACGATCCGGAAGTTACAAGTATCCGCTCCGGGTCTATCTCCACGCCGTATTCATCATTAAAGTTATCGGCGATGGCCCGCCTCAGCTCTAGCAGGCCCAGGCTATGGGTGTATTTGGTGTATCCTTTCCTGATAGCCGCTATTCCAGCTTTTTTCACCGGCTCAGGAGTGTCGAAATCTGGCTCTCCGATTTCAAAATGGATAACTTTTTTTCCATCAGCCTCCATCGCCCCCGCTTTTTCAAGAATGTCCATGACGATAAACGAAGGGATGTCCTGGGATTTTCTGGATATGCGGCTTGGCTCTGTCATAGGTTCCCAGTATACTGATAAAACGCAATTTCACAGAGACAGCAAAGATAAAAAAACCCGCCTTACCTGAAAGTAAGGCGGGCAGTAAATGTGGAGCTAAGTATTCCGCGCTCTTTTAAAGCTGACGGAAAAAACTAAAATCTTTTCGGTCGGCGATCCCCTCTTTCCCTCGCCTGGTTTACAACAAGGCTTCTGCCTCCGAACTCTGTGCCGTTGAGCGCTTCGATAGCCGCGTCTCCTTCCGCATCGTCCATTTCAACAAAACCAAAACCACGGAGTCTTCCGGTTTCACGATCTGTGATCAGTTTTACCGAATGAACATTACCGTGAGCCGCGAACAGTTCACGAACTTCCTCTTCCGAGGCGCTAAAAGGCAGACTGCCAACAAAAATATTCCTCATTCCATCTTCTCCATACTCAAACACTAAAAATAAAATTCTGCTCTTCAGTCCGGAACTAAAACTTACGCTACGGCCCAACGAACACCAAAATAAACCCCCACGGCGCCAAAAGCGACGCAGATAGTTAGGCATTATATTATCTTTCGGTCTAATTTATCAAGCTTATATCTTAAGTTTTTGGATGTTTTTGCTCAAAAAACGCTTTAATTCAAAAAGCCTGCGACCTCTGGTTTGCCATTTGTAGACGATATGATTCAGGCGGCTTTGCCAAGGGCTTGAAAATGCACTGGATAGACCGCTACAACTTATAGGCACAATAGGCTATTAAAATCCTGGTCGATTATTAATTACGATGGATTTTTGCCAATTCCGTTCAATTTGACTGTAGCTGGAGTTGCTCGATCCACCACGATTTTTCTTTTTTTTGACAATAAATTGACTATAATCAAAGTAAGAATTTACAAAGTAATACTTATAGCGAGGATCGAAACATCGTGCGTATAACCACCAAAGGTCAGGTCACTATTCCGAAGGAGATCAGGGAGAGTATGGGACTGCTCCCGCACACCGAGGTCGAGTTCGTTACCAGGAAAGGAAACGTATACCTCAGGAAAAAGGCTGAAGGAGCTACTAAACGTGGGAGAGACCTGATAAAGAGTATGAGAGGGAAAGCGACGGTTAAAATGACCACAGACGAGATTATGGCGTTGACGCGCAAAGCTTCGTGAAAGAGGTCTTAGTCGACAGCAACGTAATCCTCGATCTGGTCACGGAGGATAAACGCTGGTGCGAATGGTCTTCGGCGACACTTTCAAAATTGGCCGGGGAGCGTGTTCTGGTTATCAACCAGGTGATATACGCCGAAGTTTCCATCGGGTTTGACAAAATCGAGGATCTTGATGTAGCCCTGCCGATCGATTACTTCCGCCGCGATCCGGTTCCCTGGGAAGCCGCGTTTCTGGCCGGTAAAAGCTTTTTACGATATCGGAAGTCCGGCGGCGCCCGGAGATCGCCCCTGCCTGATTTTTTTATCGGAGCACACGCGGCTGTTAAAGGGATGGAACTGCTAACAAGGGATATCAGCCGATACAGCCATTATTTCCCGAAAGTCCCGATAATCACTCCATAAATTATAAGGGCGCCCCAACTAATAGCGCGCTCGAAATATTTTAACTGTTACTGTCTCTACAAAACCCGAAAGACATATGGCGCGATATATCCGATGCGCTGTTAGCTATTACCGAGACGGACATTGATCGGTCGACCTCATATTCATCACCGTCAAAAACTGCCCTTGCCAGCTCCACCAATTGTGAGTCCGATTTCGCTAACCAGGCATTGGGGACATTGGCTATGGCGCTTTTGATATTTCGCTGTGCCGGGTCTTCGTTGGAGTTTTCCTCCCTACACATAAACGAGTTTTCTTTATCATACGGTTCTTTCAGCGTCAGCTCGATACGTTTCTTCCCCTCATTATCGCGGAGTCTGGATTTCGTGTAGGTTTCCAGGGCCATCCAGAGTTTTTCAGCTGTGTCGCTGGATGTCATGCTGGCGAAAATATTTTCAGTTGAGCGCTCAATCGACTCGTCATCAAGCTTTGCGAACTTATGGGCGCCAAAGCGGATTCGGGCGTCTATTATATCGATGTTGTCCCAATCCAGAAGCTCGCCAAGGTCGTGGCTTTCATACTTGTTTTCACTTTTAACCTCCAGTCCCGGCCAGCGGAACACCAGGTTTTCATCACCGACCTCCCTTAAGTTGTACCGCATGATGGAGATATTCGGCTTGCCGATATTTTCATTTAACCGATGCCGGTTGACCCTGCCCGCCGTCTGAACAATAGATTGAGCGCTCGATGGCTCGATAACCGCCCAGTCGAAATCATGATCGCGTCCGATCTCCTCAACTGGCGTGGCGACTACGATTAACATCAGCTCAGAGTATTCAGGGTCGTCAAGCATATCCCTGATCTCCTTATCATCCAGGATATGCTCATAGCCGTTTTTCCGTGTGAGTAGCTCATCAAGGCGTTTTTCTATACAAAATCGCTGAATTGCTAAGTGGTTGGAGTGATAACAGGCGACCCGCGCCTGGGGGAATTCGCCGGCAAGATAAGTGGCGGTCTCTATCGCAGGTTTTATGTTCGCCATTCGGACAAGGCCGATGGAGAGCTTTTTTCCCGTTTTATTATCAGGCCACGCATTGTTATCGTGCATAGCAGACACCGCAGATCGCAAAGCCGAATTCCATCCGTCCCGGCTCACTGTTTCCAGATTTTGAAGGAGGGGAACCCTATACGCATTTTCCTTGACGAGTTTTTTCTGTAACTCCGACAAATGCGCCTCATATGCGTTCATGAACTCGTCAACTGTTTCATGCTTGCCGACATGCGGCGCGACAAGGTCGTCGATTATCGCCGTCTTAAAAGCGCCATCGCCCGTCAGCCTTGCGCGCATCTGGGCGCCTTTGGCATAAGCTCTCCACAACAACTTCGCCACTTCACGTGAGAGCGT
>DRJW01000425.1 GCA_011052055.1 Nitrospirota bacterium | reverse complement strand
TTCAGATTCATGACCATCACAGTTTTTTCCGTTTCCCTGGGTTGACGCCGGAAGGCTGTGTGCCGGAGGCCATAACGCGCGAGTAAATTATCCAGCGCAAAAGCAATTTTTAGAGGTTCTCTTAAGAAAGTTCGGGTTTTATCGATACAATATAAAACATTATCCAAAGGGATTGTTTTGACAAAAAAGGGTAACGGGCGCCGCTAGAGTGTGACAGGGCCGAGCAGAAAAACATTGGGTTCAAAACCCACGGAGTCACCGCTGTCCGGAGGAGCGCGATAAACGATATAGCAAAATATGAATGACCCGATTCCCATCATAAATCTTGAAGCTCAATACAAGCGTCTCAAGCCTGAGATAATGGCGGTCGTTGATGAAGTTTTCGAATCCAGAGCCTTTATTCAGGGAAAGTATGTCAGACAGTTTGAAAACGAATTTTGCGATGCGTTGGGAGTGTCGTATGGCGCCGGGTGCGCGAATGGAACTGCGGCGCTGATACTGGCGCTAAACGCTCTTGGTATTTCCGAAGGCGATGAGGTTATCACCGTAGCGCATACATTTGTGGCCACCGCCGAAGCTATTTGCCAATGCGGCGCAAAGCCTGTCTTTGTGGATATCGATCCTGACACTTATACAATAGATCCAGAAGCGGTCGAATCCGCCATTACCAAAAAAACCAGGGCGATTATTCCGGTGCATATCTACGGCGCCCCATGCGATATGGACTCTATCCTTGATATGGCCAGACAGAAAAATATCGCGGTAATAGAAGATTGTGCTCAAGCGCACCTTGCCACTTACAAAGGAAAATGTGTCGGCGGTCTAGGAGACGCGGGAACATTCAGCTTTTATCCGGGGAAAAATCTGGGCGCGTTCGGTGACGCAGGTTTGGTGACCACAAATAATGATGAAACCGCCAGCCTGATTCATAAACTTCTGGATCATGGCCGAGTCTCAAAACATAAGCACGATATTATCGGATATAACTTCAGGATGGACGGAGTTCAGGCGGCGATCCTGACGGTCAAGCTCCATTATCTCGAAGAATACAATAGCGCAAGACGGGCAAACGCCGCTTTGTACGACAACAGATTACGCGAATCGGGATTTAAAGTTATCGAACCCACACAAGACAGCGAGCCGGTCTATCATTTATATATAGTCGAAGTATCCAACCGTGATGAGGTGGCAGAGTGTTTGAAATCAAACCAAATCGGATACGGCGTTCACTATCCAATACCCCTTCACCTTCAACCAGCGTTTAAAGATTTAGGTTACCGACCAGGAGATTTGCCGGTTACAGAAGCGGCCGCAGGCCGTGTTTTAAGTTTGCCAATGTGTCCTGAGCTGACAGAAGATCAGGTTGAGCGTGTTTGCGATCACTTTTTAGAGATAGCCGAACCGCTATAACCAGCCTCCGCCGATAAAACCCTTTTTACGCCTACCCGCGATTATCGTATACAGTGTCACCGCGCCACTATTAGATTAAGAGATCGCGCGGCACACTTGGGCCCTGCATGGATGCGGAGAAGATTCGCCACCAATATCCCGCCGCAATTTTTGATACATGTCACCGTTCCATAAATCATCAAAGTTATATTCTGGCGCATCCCCGGTCAAAAGCCCGAATGGTAAAACAAAACAGCAGACGCTAAACCGGTTGTCATTTGTTGGATTTACAAAACTACTCCAGGGCAGTGAACATTTCAGCGGTTGATCGAATTCGACAGGCAGTTCGCCAGCCATATCTAAAAGTGTTTTATTGTTAAACATAACCTGTCTAGATAGATTATTTGTCCATATAACATTTTCAGGGGAAAACAAGACTTTGATTTTGGATTTTGATTTGCGTTTTTCTATCTTGCGAACTGTCTCTACAAGATCTTTAGTTGACGCGATTTGCTCTAAATACCTCTGCTTTATATCATCAAACACAGATATCGGGTAAAGATGTAATGCGCGTATTATCACCTCATCAACGCCAAGGTTCTCTCCCAACGTGATAAAGTCTTCCGACTCGCCAAGCGTATCCTCTGTCAAAATCATGGACAAAGACACTTTGAAAGAATTAGCTTTGCTGTCATCTCTGGCTTTGACAAGAGACCGCACGCCATTTAAAACTTTATTATAACTGCCTCCTTTCATAATCAATTCATACGTACGCTCATCAGGGCTGTTAAGAGATACGTTTACTCTGGCGAATTTGGAGACCCTGACAACCTCCACGATATCTTTTGTCAAAAGGTTGCCGTTTGTATTGATAGAGATTGAAGCGGATTCGTTTATCTTTCCGTCAACCCACTCCACAGCCTCTATGAAATCAGGATGCTCGGTAGCCTCACCGAACATGTCCATCTGCCACGTGCAAACAGTCCCGATGAACATTTCCGATAAGTTCTTATAATCATCTAGCGGCCTGCGTTGCAGTTTCCCTTGTGACTCTTTACTGCAAAAATCGCATCGCAAGTTGCACCGGTCAGTAAGGCATACGCCTCCAAAAATGGGCTTGGACTCAAGAATTACTCTTTTATATTTGAACTCAAGAGAGTTCAACTCTCGGTTGTAGGCCCATGGATCATTCCTGTAAACCAGTCTTAATACTTCTTTTTCAATCTGGAATGGATCGGTTTTAGAGAGCTTTGCGCCAACTGAAACGTCTGTGATTGAATATGAATCATCAGAATATATAAGAGCTATTCTCTCTCTCGCAATCTGAGTCGCCACCCTCAAAAGATTGGTATATTTATCAATGGCGCCCCTCCGGTCATCTTGCCTGATATCAAGGCAAACAATCACCGTGTTATATGATCGCGGACGAAGCCCGGCGTTTTTCATCGAATCGAGTGTAAGATATACGTGGTTCGAAGGATATTCTATCAGGTTAAAATGAGGGGCTTTTATAGCCTTCGATATGGGGCTTCTCGCAAAAAGATCTATTGAGCTATCATGACTTATTGATTTGGCAAACTTACCATACTTTGTAAATTTGCTTTCCGGAACCGATCGCAACATTAGCGTTGTGGACCTGGGAGTGAATGTAGACATCGTTTTGGTTAATTGAATATGATTTTTTAGAAAACAAGCCAGCTGAATAACTTCCACATGATCGGCAAAGCAATATTATTATATTTAAATATATCCATTAATAAATCAAGGTGTTATCGGTATTTCATGAAACTTGTACGCATAGAATTGAT
>DRJW01000424.1 GCA_011052055.1 Nitrospirota bacterium | reverse complement strand
AGATATAGACATACCGAATGTAACCGTAAAGCGCGTGATGAAAATTCCGGGGCTGGGCAAGGCGCCGATAGGCCCGTCGAAGGCGAAGATACTTTACGACTTCTCGATGTTCATAAAAGTAAAGTGGCTCCTGATTACAAATAAATACGACGCGATCCACGGCGTGGAGGAGATGGGCGTGACGGCGTGGTTGTTGTCGAAATTTTTCCGCGTCCCCTACGTTTTCGATATGGACTCGCACATCACCGATCAGTTACGGTACAGCGGATTTTTCAAAGACGGATTCATTTTGAAAACCGTTGAGCGGATGGAGACTTCGGCGATAAAAAATGCGTCGGCAGTCGTCACCGTATGCCCCTACCTGACTGACATCGCCAAACGATACACAGATGAAAGTAAAGTCCACCAGATCGAGGATATTCCACAACAGTTCCCCCCTCCCCCGGCAGGCGCCAGCGCCGATAAACTTCGGGGCGAGCTGAACATCCCGCAATCCGCGCCCGTCATTTTATACACCGGCAACTTCGAGAAATACCAGGGGATCGATCTGCTGATCGAGTCGATACCGGAGGTTGTGAAATCCGCGCCGGACGCCATCTTCGTAATCGTCGGCGGCGATGATACGCAGGCTAAAACCTATTCGCGCATTGCTGAAAATCTCGGCGTGGCGCGAAACGTCCGGTTCACCGGCCCCCGTCCCCTTGAGTGGATGCCGATATTTCACGAGATGGCCGATATCCTCCTGTCGCCCCGTATTGAGGGGACGAACACTCCGCTTAAAATCTACACCTACCTTAAAACCGGCAAGCCTCTGGTGGCCACAGACTTGCCCACCCACACCCAGCTTTTAAACCGGGATATCGCCATGCTGGCCAAACCTGAAAAACTGGAATACTCGTCCGCCATTCTGCTACTATTAAAAGACACGGCCCTGCGTGGCAAAATCGGCCTCGCCGGTAAAGAATTCGTGGAGCGCGGCTATAACTACACGATTTTTAAAGACAAAATAGAGTCGGTTTATAAGAACCTTAAATAACCGATTTTTTTAGTGATTCGAAGTTAATAAGGAGGGGCGCGTTGACCGCCCCTTTATTTTTATAATGAAATTGTACAAACATCTTATCAACCTCGCCCGGTTCAAGCTTGGCGCCACACGCCCGACGTGCGGGCCGATGAAGGTTCAGTGGGAGCTTACCTACAGCTGTAACCTCAAGTGCCGCCATTGCCAGATATGGAAAATTCCGCCGGAGGAGATAAAGAAAAACACGTTAAACCTCGACCAGCAGAAAAAGATTCTGGACGACCTGGTTTTAAACGACGTGGGGCATGTCTCGTTTTCGGGGGGCGAGATGTTTTTGCAGAAAACCGTTTTCCAGCTTATCGCCCACGCCAAAAGCCTGGGAATGAAAGTGGGCGGCAACTCGAACGCATATCTTATCAACCCGGAGATCGCGGAGAAAATCGCCGAATCGGGGCTTGATATGCTCTATATCTCCATCGACGGCGACAACGCCGGGACGCACGACTATATCCGGGGCGTGGACGGCGCGTTCGACAAAGCGCTCGACGGTGTAAGGAACATGAAGAAGGCGAAACCGGATATAAAAATATTTTTTAACACCACGATAAACAACCTCAATGTTGAGCAGTTGACCGGCATAGCCAGGATCGCAAGAGAGAGAGGAATCGAAGGGCTTACCATCGAGATGACGAACACTTTCGATAAATACTCCCCTGACAAGGAACTGATCCTGTCTGACGACAAACTGCCCATATTGCGCGAGCAGATAAAAGAGCTGTTCAAAAATTTCGGCGACCTTCTACCACACCCTAAAGGGTATTTCGATGAGTTTGAGACGTATCTAAAACAGTGCGACGAGCTTTACAGATATCGTTGCGTAGCAGGAGTGGTATCGGCGCAGATACATCCAAACGGTGACCTTTATCCGTGTCCCGTGGCTTTTAAAAAGATAGGTAACCTTACCGAAAAATCGTTTAAGGAGCTATGGTACTCTGACGAGGCGGGCGGCTTGCGAAAAGATATCAAACAAGGACGCCACCCGATCTGCTGGATCACCTGTGTAAGCCCGTTGAACCAGTATTTGAGCTACCTTACGCCGACCCGGTTTTACAAACTTCTCCAGCCGAAAACTGTTAAGCATATATTAAAAAAAATCTGAGCATGAACAAGTTACAGAACGCAAAGAACCTGGCGAAGCTTTATTCGGGCTACATCCGCCGGAGCGAAACCGTAAGCCAGCTTCCTTCCAGGATATGGATCGAGCCGACACCTTCTTGCAATTTTAAATGCGGGCATTGTCCCAACGGAATGGACGAGCCGTTTTCCACCGGCCTTATGAAAATGGAGCTTTTCAAAAAAATCATAGATGAGCTCGAAGGCGCGGTATACGACGTGAACCTGTTCCACAGGGGAGAGTCTTTGATACACCCGAAGCTCAGCCAGATGGTGGCGTACTGCAATGAGAAGGGAATGCATACAAGGCTTCATACGAACGCCGGATTGCTGACAAAAGAGCGGGCCAAGCAGTTGATTGAGGCCGGCCTTTCTTACATATCGTTCTCCGTGGACGGTTACACAAAGCATGTATATGACAAAGTCCGGCTCGGCGGCGATTTCGACGAGACCATCGGGAACATAAAAGCTTTTCTCAAGCTTAAACGAGAGTATGGAAACGCCGCGCCTTACTCCATCGTGCAGGTAATGGAAATAGGCGAGAAGGCGGATGGGATAAGCGAGCGGCGCAAGGCTTTTAAAAAAATGTTCGATGGGACAGCGCTCGACAGGTTCATCGCGCGGACTCCCCACAACTGGGCGGGAGACGCGAGCGAGTTTGGAGGCGGGCTGAACGGCGGCCCGAACAGCCGGTTCACGCCTTGCACTTTTTTATGGTATTCGATGACAATATTTTTTGATGGAGAGGTGGCTCCCTGCCCTCAGGATTTCTATGGAAAAATCAAAATTGGAAACGTGGCCGAAAATTCTGTCGCCAGCGTCTGGAACAACGACGCAATGCGTGAAATGCGCGCAAGAATGAAACGAAGAGACGTAGGCGGGCTGGCTCCGTGTGAGACCTGCGATATCCTGACCCGGAAAACTTTCATGGGGGTACCCACAAATTACCTT